>JAITBA010000236.1 GCA_031283835.1 Oscillospiraceae bacterium | reverse complement strand
AGTGTCAACACGCCCTAAAAAAAACCTTTGCGGCGAGGCGCGGGCGGCGGGGCCATGTGGGTGTAGTTGACAAGGATAATATCATCCCCCATCACCTCAATGTCCTCCCACCGCACATAATGCTCCTCCCTGGCAAAAAAGCCCATGGCCTTGGGGCGGCCAAGCACCACCAACGCCACCAAACATCCCGTGCAAGTGTCCACTTGGGCATCCACCACATTGCCCAAGCGGGCACCTGTTTTTTTGTTGATCACATCTTTGTTGCGCAAATCCGTAATACAGCAATGCATACAAATCCCCCTGTGTGCAAAATTGTTTCGCTATATCTGTATGCAAAGCACTGCCCTTTTATTCTGCACGCACCCGGAACACCTTCACCCCATGCGGGGCCACGGTGCAGCGCAATTCGTCCTTCACGGTTTCGGTGTATTTGCTCCACAGCTCCGTGGCTTCGTAGCGCTCGGCAAAGGGCAGCCGCACATCGTCGCGGGCGGCAACGGCATTCAGGCGCAACGCAAAGGGGCAGCTTTCGTTGGCTTTGTTAAAAAAGCAGATTGCCACGTCGCCGTTGGCCAGGGGTTTAATCAGGGTGTCCTGCATACCGCCGGAAATGCGGCGGCACTGCAGACCAAGGGGGTCCTGGTCAATGGCAATCATGTCTTTGTTGGTCACAATTGCGTAGGCCGTGTTTGCTTCGTCGACCGTGCCTTCGGGCAGCAAAAAGACGCGCACGTCGTTGCCAAGAATCAGCGGTGCCGCCATCATGCACCACAGGCTAAAGTGCGCCTTGTTTTCTTCATAATTTAGTGCGCCATTGCCCACTTCCAGCATATCCGGGTCGTTCCAGCCACCGGGGCCCGCGTGCTTAAACAACCGCACGTTCATTTCATAAATCGCCAACACACTGGCCCAATAAGGCTGAATATCCAACGTTGTGCGCCACAGGTTGCCCGCCTTGCCGCCCCACTTCCACGGCATATTAAAGCCCCATTCGCAGATAGAATACGTAATTTTCTTTTCGGGCTGGCCCGAAGCTTCAGCAAAGGCGCGGGTGGCCCGCTGCAGCGCCTTGCCCATTTTGGCATACTGATACGCGGAGCTATCGAACCGCGAGCCGATGGGGTTGTGAATTCGGATGGTGTTTGCGCCTTGCCGCAGGTGGATAAGCAACTGGTGGCGGCCCTCTTTGGTCACGGCCCAGGTGGGGGGCACAATGGTGTCGGCGGCAAATTGGCCGTTCACTTCGACCACGGCAAATTTCTCGCAGCGGCTCTTTTTGCGCAGACCCAGTGTTAGCACATAGTCGCCTTCTTCCTCGACAAATACCTGCGGAAACACCACCGCGCCGCCGGCATAGCTCAACCCCGCGATGTATTGCCCGCTTTCGATTTTATCGTCGGTCACCAGCACCGCGCCGCCTTCCAGCTGCGCGTCCTGCGCGCCATAAGCGGTTTCGGTGCCGCTGCCCAGCAGGCTCACGGCAATTTTCTCGATACACGGGGCACGGAAGGGCAAGATCTTGTGGTGACAAAAGTCGTACTTAAAGTATTCCACGCCCCATTCGGCAAAGGTGCGGGCGTCCGTGTCTTCGTTGCCCAGGCTTGCGGGCAAATCTTCGCAGGTGAGGGTGCCGTTGGAGGAGTAGATGCCGAGCTTGAGCCCCCGGTCATTCACCTGCCGCACCAGCGCGGGAATGCCGCTGGGGAAGGTGACAAAGTCGCTCTGCATGCGCCCGTTGGCATCCCGCTGCGAACTTTGCCAGCAGTCGTCAATGTTCAGGTGGTTGTAGCCTGCGTCGACCAGGCCTGTTTTTTGCATTGCGTCGGCCACTTCGAGCAGCAGGTTTTCGTTGATGCGGTTGCGGAACGTGTTCCAGCTGCTCCAGCCCATGGGCGGTGTGCGCGCCGCGCCGTTGCCATAAGGCGCCCCCAAGTCCAGGTTCACCTTCGCCATCTGCGTCAGTTGTGCCGCGTCCACCGGCAGATCCTCCACGCGCCGCTCCTTCGCGGCGGTGCCCAGCGCCTTGCCCAGCGCAAACCCTCCCGCCATCACCCCGGCGCACTTAATAATTTTTCCCAATGCCATGGCAAATTCCTTCCTTTCAATTGTTATCTGTTTCTATTATAAATGATTTTGACGAAAAAATAAAGACATTTTTTATATTTTTAGATTTTTTTTGTATTTCCTTCTTTGCTTATGAAGAATCAGCTTGCAATTCCCGGCACTATACGATATAATAGAATCAAGTAATGTGCCCATCATTTTTCCATTAAGGAGCCGCCCCATGCAACCAAACGCCCAAGCCCGTCTCCATGATTTTTTTGCGGCCCACCCGGCCCTGGCCGCCACGCAAGCGCCCCTCACCCAGGCGGTCGAGGCCATCATCGCCAGCTACCGGCAAGGCGGCAAAGTGCTTGCGGCGGGCTGCGGGGGTTCCATGTCCGACGCGGAACACATCACCGGGGAGCTGCTCAAGTCCTTTCGGTGCAAGCGCCCGCTTCCCCCTGCCTTCGTGCAAAAATACGAAGCGCTCTTTGGCGAAGCGCCGCCGCCGCTGGAGGCCAGCTTGCCCGCCGTTTGTCTCACGGGCAACGCCGCCATTCTCACCGCCGTGATGAACGACATCGGCGGCGACTATGCCTTTGCGCAGAACGCACTGGGCCTGTGCAACCCCGGCGATGTGCTCATTGCCATCAGCACCTCCGGCAATTCGCGCCTGCTGCTCCCCGCCGTGAAGGTCGCTCGTGCCAAAGGCGCCGTGACGGTGCTGCTCACCGGCGGTACCGGCGGCAAGCTCAAGCCGCTGTGCGACATTGCCATTGTTGCTCCCGCTGCCGAAACCTACCTTGTGCAAGAACAGCACATCTTGCTCTATCACCTGATTTGCGCGGCGGTCGAAGAAGCGTTCTTCTTTGCGGCAGCTTAAAATTTTCATTTTCGCCGCCCGGCACATCCCCACCCCGAAAGGAGCATCCGCATGATCTATGCAGGCATTGACCTTGGCGGCACCAAATGCGCCGCCATTTTGGCCGAAGTCAGTGGCGGTGCAATCCGCTTCATCGGCCGGAAAGAAGTGAAGACACAGGGCAGGGCATGGGAGGAAATCATGCAACCGCTGCTGGCGTTTTTGCAGGAGGAAACCGCCACGCGCGCCGCAAAAATCGCAGGCTGCGGCATCAGCTGCGGCGGGCCGCTCAATGGGCACAGGGGCATAATCTTGAACCCGCCAAACCTCATGTCCTTTGCAAATGTGCCCATTACAGACTATGTGCGCGGCGCGCTGGGGGTGCAAAACGTGCGCCTGCAAAACGACGCCGACGCCTGCGCCCTGGCCGAATGGCGCTTTGGCGCGGGGCGCGGCACCCGCAACATGGTCTTCCTCACCTTTGGCACAGGCCTTGGCGCGGGGCTGATCCTCGACGGGCGGCTCTACGTGGGCGCAAAAAACCTCGCAGGCGAGGTGGGGCACATCCGCCTTGACCCCGACGGACCCGAGGGCTACCGCAAGCGCGGCTCTTTTGAGGGTTTTTGCAGCGGCGGCGGCATTGCCCAACTGATTCAAATGCGCACCGGCGGCGCCTGTTCCGCAAAAGAGCTGGCCGAAAAAGCCGACGCGGGCGACCCGGCGGCCCTGGCCGTGTGGGACGATATCGGCACGCACTTTGGCCGCGGCCTTGCGATACTGGTCGATCTTTTGAACCCCGAAGCGATCGTCGCCGGCAGCATCTATGCCCGGGCGGAGCGGTTTTTGCGGGAACCCACCCTGCGGGCCCTGCAAGCCGAGGCCCTGCCCGAAAGCTTCGAAGGTCTGCGCCTGCTGCCCGCCGAGCTGGGCGATCAAATCGGCGATTACGCGGCGGTTGCCATCGGCGTGCAGTGAATCTTAGGGCGTGTTGACACTATCCGAAATGTCCAGATTTTGAGCGGATTTTTTGCCGGGCAAGCCAATTTTTTTGCAGTCATACTTTCGTATTACAAAAAAAATTAACGCAGAACGGCGGAAAATCCGCCAGAAGATGGGCGTTGAGCGTTAGTGTCAACACGCCCTAGTTGAGGCAGCTGTTGCGCAGCGCAAACAAACAACGCCGCGCTTCGCATCATTCAAAAAAGGAGAGTAAAGCAAATGGCATTGCAAATGACCAACCTGACCAAGCGTTTTGGCACAAAAACGGCCGTGGATCATCTCAGCTTTTCAATCAACGAACCAGGGGTATACGGGCTTATCGGTACCAACGGCGCGGGCAAAACCACCACCATCCGCATGATTCTTGGTATGCTGCCCATCGACGAGGGGGAGGTTACCTGGGACGGCAAGCGCTGGCGCGGGCAAGCCACAACAAAAAATCAAAAGCCGGGCGGCACAGCCACGCAGCAGTCGGCGCGATATGGCTATATGCCGGAGGAGCGCGGCATATATATGAAAACAAAGGTGCTTGAGCAGCTGGTGTATTATGGCCGGCTGCGCGGTTTGGGCAAAAGCGACGCGGCAGCCGCAGCACACCACTGGCTGCAAAAACTGGGCGTTGCGGAGTGCGAAAACGTGCTGGCAGAAAAACTCAGCAAGGGCAACCAGCAAAAAATCCAGCTGATTTCCACCCTGATCCACGACCCGCAGCTGCTCTTTTTGGACGAACCCTTCAGCGGACTAGATCCCATCAACACACAGGTGTTCCACGAGTTGATTCAAGAAATGGCGCAAAACGGAAAAACCATCATTATGAGCAGCCACCAGATGTCCACAGTAGAAGAATATTGCCGATAAATCACGCTGCTGCACAAAGGCAAGGCGCTGGTGCAAGGGAACCTGCGACAGATTAAAGCCGGCTACGGCCACACAAAGCTGCTTCTTGGCGCCCCCGAAGAAGCCTGTGCCATGGCCCTGGCGGCAGGCCTTTCCGTGGCGGAATCTCGCGAGAACGAAACCGTTTTTTTGCTGCCCTCGGCAGACGCCGACGCCGTGTGTGCCAAGCTCTTGCAGGCCATCGTAGCCAAGGGCATCATGCCGCTAAAATTTGTGTTGAGCGAACCCACGCTGCACGAAATTTTCATCAAAGAAGTAAGTAACGTAGAAGAAAGGGGGGCGGCAGCATGAGCAATTTTAGACAAGTGTTGACGGTGACGGGGTTCACCTTTCGAGATGCTGTGCGCAAAAAAAGCTTTTGGGTCACAAATTTCATTTATATCATTCTAGTGGTCGGCGCGTGCGTCCTTGTGCCAATGCTCACGGGCGGCAGCACAACCGATGTAGACGATCTGCAAAACTTTAGCACAAGCGCGGGCATAAGCGACGAGAGCACCTACGTCGGCCCATACTATAGCTGCACACTTATCGAAGACGGCACCTTCCCGGGCGCACAGCAGGCACTCGAAGATATGGGTCTGCGCGTAACGCTTTCTACCGCCGCGCGGCGGGAAGACGCCCTGGACGAGGTGCGCGAAGACAGTGCCAACGTCCTGATTGAAATTGCCGCGCAAAACGACCTGCCGGCGATTACCATCACCCAAAAAGACGTTATGAGCAGCTTCCCCGTCGGCACAGTATATGAAGGCCTAAACACCGCGTGGCGGCAATTGCGCTTTGCGCAGTTGGGCTACGACGCCGCCCAAACCGCCGAAGTGCTCGGCGCCAGCCTGCCTCTGCAAACCGCTGCGGCCGCCGGCTCTTCGTTGAGCAACATGGTGGTGGGTATGGCGCTCATGCTGCTGATGTTTATGACAATTTACGTCTACGGCTACGGCGTGGCCATGAGCGTGGCCACCGAAAAAAGCACCCGCGTAATGGAAACCCTCATCGTTTCCGCCAAACCCTCCCGCATTCTGCTGGGCAAATGCGTTGGGATGGGACTGGTGGGGCTTTCGCAACTGGCGGGCGTGCTGCTGCTTGGCTTTGCGAGTATCAAGTTTGCGCTGCCCGCAGGCGGCCTTGGCGGCGGCATCAGTTTGCCCGACCTAACCGTGGGCAGAGCGCTGCTACTGGTGGTCTACTTCCTCATGGGCTACGCCCTGTTCAGCATGATCAACTCCATGTGCGGTTCCATGGTCAGCCGCATGGAGGATTTGCAAAGCGCCATGATGCCCGCCGCGCTGGTCAGCGTGTTCTCGTTCTACGGCGGCTATTTCACTATGAGCGTTGGCACCGCCATGGGCGGCAGCGGCGAGGCGGGCAAGTTCATGCTGCTGCTCCCCTTCACCGCGCCCTACGCCGCCCCCGGCATGCTGCTCGAAGGCACCGCCTCCCCTGCCCTCATCGCCGCGTCGTTGGCCATTTTGTCCGTCACCATCGCCCTTGTGGCCTGGGTGTCTGGCAAAGTCTACGCCGCATCCGTGCTCCACTATGGCAGCAAGCTCAAATTTGGCGACCTGCGGCGCATGATAAAAGGAAATTGACGCACGCTTGCCGTCTGTGTCCGTTGCGAACTATTTGCACAATAATCAATCGTTATGCATCGATTAGATAGGCCGATTACTTTTTTCAAAAGGAGCCTCCATGTCCGGTTATTTTGGTGAATCCGCGCGGCAACCCCTGGTTGCGGGGCACCGCGGCGCAAAAGATCTTTGGCCCGAAAACACCATGCTTGGCTACCGCAACGCCCTGGCCTTGGGCGTGGATATGCTGGAAATCGACCTAACCCTGACCCGCGACGGCCAACTGGCCATGATTCACGACCGCAGCGTGAACCGCACCACCAACGGCACCGGCCTTGTGCAAGATTTTTCGCTGGCGGAATTGCAGACCCTCGACGCGGGACAGGGCGAAAAAATCCCCGAATTCGGCGAATTTTTGGCCTGGGCATCGCAAACGCCGCTGTATTTAAACGTCGAAATCAAGACAAAAACTCACGAAACCGTAGACAAAGCCGTGGCGCTGCTGGCACGCCACAAAATGCTTGACCGCTGCGTTCTTGCCTGTTTCGACGCCGCCATCACCGAATATGCCTGCTGGCAATATGCCGTCAAAACCCAGGGGTTCCCCCGCCACGCCATGAGAAATTTTCACGAACATAGCTACGATTTTCTCTATAGCGTGGGCATCGAACTGTGCGACCTGACCCCCGCACTTGTGGATGAGTTCAACGGCCGCGGGATCCAGCCCTGGTGCTGGTGCCCCGACACCCCCGAAGAAGTCGCCCGCATGCACGCTTGCGGCAGCACTCTGTGCACCTGCAACGACCCCCGCCCCGCCCTGCTTTTTTTGAATAAAATGTGAAGAATCCACCCACATGCACGCCTAATAAATGTGATTTTTCGTCTCTTTTTAGTGCTCAAGGATAGTATTTTTGCTGAAAGCTATAATTTGCTCAGAACAGCAGCTCATGAATTGCGCCACGCATATCAAAATGAATCTTTTGGTTATAAAGCGGGAGCAATATGCACAATATCAGTATCTGCAAAATATATACGACACCGCCGATGGCAAGTGGTCGCCGGACAAACAGACTATGAAGAACGCCATTGACAATAACGTCCTCGAATCCGTGCCAACGAGCGAGGACAATTTGCAAGTATTTTTTCAACTTTTATCCTTAAATTCCCTGCGGAACTACCATACATCTGGGACAAGTAGCCACCCGGGCTCCTCCTCCGGCGGGCTTGGGGGCACTATCACACGATTCTCCGGGCGCGGGTGCACTGTCAGAAGCTTGCCGCGCTCCGACTGGAGGATCTTTCGTGTTTTGCTTGAATTCATCGTTAGGTGAATCGGCTCAGGCAAAGACTAAACCCGCTATATCAATGACATAGCGGGTTTTAGAAGACCTCACCATTGTCTCAAAGGTGGGGTCTTTCTTTGCCCTACCTCGTTAACGCCGATACACTGAAACTTTTTCCAATACTTTGAAACGATGAAGCGATTCTTCAAAGACAATTTCGCAGCACAAAAACCCAGTCGAACATTATCGGGCTTTACCGAAAAGCAGGCTAATCTGCCGCAATTTCGCTTAAAATTTCATCAATCTGAACTGCGTCCAAACCTGTGGCTTTTGAAATCATTTCAACGTCCATGCCAAGACGAGCAAGGTTGCGGGCAACTTCTGCTTTGCCTTTTGCTAGACCATGAGCTTCGCCCTCCGCTCTGCCTTTCGCTTCCCCCTTCTCCAACGCCTCATCCAGCCGCGACCACTCATCGCGCTGGGCCTTGAGCCGCGCTTCGTAGAGCAGTCTCGCTTCTTCATCTGCACTCAATTCGCGTAAATAAGTGTAAGCCTCCTGAATCACAGGGCTTGCCTGCGCCGCCATCTCAAACTCCTCCTCTCGTTCGGCTCGGATGAAATTCAGCCAATTTGCCAAATTTTTGTTCTTTTCGCTACTCGTTTTTGTAAGATCAAGCACATCGATTTCGAGCAGATCGCTGAAAGGAAAGTGCTCGCCAACCTCGCGCATCTGGAATGTCGTGTGGCATTTTTCCGATTCCGTGACCAGCGAAAAGTCCGTGATCACGATGCAGATTGCGCGTTTTAGCTCTGTGTACTTGGCTTTGGGGCCAAGCTGATCTGTCAACATGTTCGCTAAATAATAGCAAATGCGAGGGCGCATTTCGCGCACATTTTTGACTTGAATCTCAATCGCTAACTTGCTGCCGCTGGCGGTTTCTACTTTTACATCCAGAATTCCCAGCTTGTCAGCGGGGCCTTCCTGCCGCAAATGCGGGTCGACAATCGTGATTTTTTCGAACTCGCTATCCGGTAAGCCCAGCACCGCCTTGAGAAAGTCCTTCAAAATGCCGATGCATTATACACCAAATTTATCCAGTTGTCAAGTTTTATTTTTTCGTGAATATGACTAAATTTTCACAGTCAGATTGTGCAAAATGACCAGAAAAAGACTGTTTCGGAGCCATTCTTTGACGGCGATAAGTCAAGAAAAAATCGAAAAAATTCGTGTGGCAATCGCTCTCCGATGGCCGCTTGGATGGCGGCGGAGGGCTTTTTACGGGAGGATCATTCGCCGTCAAAGGCGTGTGCGCCAGTGCTTCCAGAGCCTTTTTCTTGGCTTTTGCCTTTCGTGACAGTGTATGCTACACGAAAGATTTAGTTCGAAAATGACAGATTTCGACAGAAAAAACCGCATCAGCCGATGGAAGATCATGATGCCAACGGGTATACCCGTTGGCACAGAGCCTAGGCTCTGTGCCAAAACCACCTCTGTTAGCCCGGAATTTTCTTGCAATGCAAGGCATTTCAGGCTATAATTAGGATTGTCCAAAACCCAGCCGCAAGCCCCTTCCGTGATTCCAAGCCTGCGATTCGTCCGCGTTGGAGGAAAGTTGGATCAGCTGCGTGCGTGGCATAGTCCCTGCCTTTTGTGCCGAAGAAATTCGGGCGCAATCGCCGAAGGCGTACCCAGAACGCAAAGGAGAGGCGAACGTATGGCTTGGTACGCGATGCATGTGCACAGTGGCAGGGAAGATACAGTGTGCGAGGGCGTTCGTGAATGGCTGGAGCAGAAAGGCTATAACGAGCCTTATAAAATGTTTGTAGTCAAGCGCGAGCTGCTGGAGCGGCGGCAGGGTGAGTACTACACGATTTTGAAGATTATGTTTCCGGGCTATGTACTGGTGGAGTCGGAGGACATTCGGAGCTTTGCAGAACTCTCAAGAAATTGTAAAGGGGTTTGTCGGTTTCTCGAAAACGAAGGTGAGGTTCAGCAGGTCGCCAATGCGGAGATGGCGCAGATTGTTTGCCTGACCAATGAACAGGGCTTGATGGGAGTTTCGGATGTCTATCGAGATGGAGATTCGATTATGGTGCTGAGTGGGGTGTTAAATAATTGTGTGGGGCGAATTGTGAAATTCGATACGCATAACCGCAGGGCGAGGGTTGAATTTGTATTCGATGGGAAGGTGTATGAGGTGGGGTTGGGGATTAGGGTGGTGGAAACCGGAAATGAAATCAGTATTTTACGCATCTCTGAATAATTCGATTGGAGGACTGCTAATATGTATATCACACTGAATGAAGGATTTATCGTCAGGAAAATCGATGAAGAAATTCTTATTTTGAACGTGGAACAAAACGGGATATATTCCCTGAATGGCGTAGCAAGTGCTATTTGGGAGGCTCTGAATCGTTCAAAAAGGATCGACATTGAAACATTGCTTAAAGAAATAGAGGCAGAGTATGAAGTGGATTCAAACATGTTAAGAACGGATGTTTTGGACTTTATAGATAAGATGAAAACATTTGGACTGTTCAGTGTTACGAATTTATCACCATGAAAAACAGGAGTGGAAATTGCGATGAACTTATCTTTGTACGATTTAGTGCTCGAACTGACAAATGATTGTGCGCTACGCTGTATCCACTGCTATTGCGCTGGTGCGCAGGAAAAAGTATTTCTTCCCTATGAAACTATAGAGAGCATAATTAACCAATCATATGAACTAGGCGTTTTGCGATTGACGTTTACTGGGGGAGAGGCACTTTATCATCCGAACATTTGTGAAATTCTCGATTATGCGAAAAAGAAAGGCTTCTATATAAACATCCTCTCTTCCCTTTACAAAGTAGAAAACAGCTCAATTTGTTCGGTAATGAAAAATTGCAATGAACTTGGTGTGAGTGTTTATGGTGCAACAGCTGAAATTCACGAAGCAATAACGGGAGTATCCGGTTCATTTGATGATACGCTCAAAAGAATCTCACAACTACAAGATTCGAATATTAGAATAACAGCTAACATTACAATTCTTGAACAAAATATGAATCACATAAATGGGATTATTGAGTTGGCGACGAAGTTGGAAATAAATTATCGACTCAACTTTAGAATATTTAATAATATTCATTCAGCTGTAAGATGTAATGCTACTGCTAACAGAGACGTTCTCATTCGCAATTTAGCGGTTAAGTGGAATTCAATTTTACAAACACAGAAGCAGTACAATATTATGTGTATCGCAGGGTTGCGAAAATTGTGGGTGGATACTAGTTTAGATGTATATCCATGCATTTTCTTTAGAAAGCGTGTTGGAAACTTAGCTACATCTTCCTTGAAAGATATTTACCTGAACTCAGAATATCTAAGCTATCTGAAAAATATTTCTGACAATGATTTTTTGCATTGCAAAAATTGCAACTACCGTAGTTGCTGTCATCCTTGTGTTGGAGAAAATTATTCCGAACATCAAGATATCACAGTGCCTTCTAAATATAATTGCTATGTAGGTGAAATATTTTATGAATCTGTTAAACACAAGGCAACCGTATAATTCAGTAGCCTTAGTATGCATTCGTACCAGTTTCAAGGATGAGCTGGGTTGGAGCAAATCAATTGGACTTGAATACTTAAAACTATCTATAAAAGATTATTGTAATGTCATCACGCTTTATGGTGATATAGATGCAAGTGAATTGCAAAAATATGATGTGATCGGTTTTTCGCTGAACGCAGAAAATATCAAAAATTCAATTAGAGTTGCGGAGACCTTAAAGAATCTTTCTAAAAAATGTATAATAATTGTTGGGGGACCATTAATAGATGAATCGAATATTGCTAATGTAGCAATCGCAATGAAAGCAAATTTTGCTATCATTGGAGAAGGAGAATTAGCACTTGTCCATTTGGTTCAAAAGAGGTTT
>JAITBA010000231.1 GCA_031283835.1 Oscillospiraceae bacterium | reverse complement strand
GCACCAAGTCGTTGCCCTCGCGGCTGCGTTCTCCCACCCCGGCAAACACGGAACACCCGCCGTGCCCGTGGGCAATGTTGTGGATAAGCTCCATGATCAGCGTGGTTTTGCCCACGCCCGCCCCGCCAAACAGGCCAATTTTGCCGCCCTTTGGATAAGGCGCCAGCAAGTCGATCACTTTAATGCCGGTTTCAAAAAATTCCGTAGCCGGGTGCAGCTTTTCGTAGGGCGGCGACGGCCGGTGAATATCCCAGCGTTCTGCCGCCGCGATTTTGCCTTCCCCGTCGATGGCCTCGCCCAGCACATTCACCACGCGCCCCAAAATGCCCTCGCCCACCGGCACCATAATGCCATGACCCGTGTTTTGCACAGAGGCGCCGCAGCACAGGCCTTCGGTGGCCTCCAGCGCAATGCAGCGCACCACGCCCGGCGCCACGTGCGAGGCCACTTCCATGTGCACGCCGTTCGCTGTCACCAGCAGGTGGTTGGTTTTTGGCTCCCCGTCGTCAAACCGCACGTCTAGCACGGGGCCGCTGATTTTAATAATGGTGCCCTGAGATTCCGGCATATAGTTAATCTCCTCATATACAGCGCGTATCTTCGCTTCGCGTTGCTTGCGTAAAGTGGTTTCGTAGAATCATTCGTTTTGCCTAAACAAACATGCTGCTCGAAATTTCCGCAATTTCTTGCGTCACGGCCGCCTGACGGGCCAAGTTGTGCTGCAAGCGCAGTTTTTCGAGCATTTCGTCGGCGTTGCGGGTGGCGCTTTGCATGGCGGTCATGCGGCTGGTGTGCTCACTGGCATAGGAATGCATGAGCGCGCCAAAGATGTAGCCCACCAAAAATTGCGGCACCAGTTCGTTAAACACCTGCACTTCGTTGGGATGGTATTCGATGGTGTGGGCTCGCTCCGTGCTGTCCACATCCAAAAAATCGCTGATGCGGATGGGCAGAATGCGGTGCACCACAGGCGCCGCCGCCGCGCCGTTCCGGTAGGGTGTGTAGATGATAAACACCTGGTCGGTGCGCTTGTTGTCGTAGCGCTCCTGCACGTCTAGGGCCAGCTGACGGGCATTGAACAGCGACGGATCCTGCGTCACGCCCCCCAGTTGCTCGTCGGGCACAATGCCCCGCGCGCGGAAATACCCTTCGCCCATGAGCCCTACGGTGATCAGATGTATATCCTTGCGCCAATCGGCGCGCTGCCCAACGCTCTTCTTGATTTCATTCCAGGCCATGCCCAGCACGGCGGAATTGTAGCAGCCCGCCATGCCTTTGTCGCCCGATACTACAATATAGGTGCGCCGCTGGTGCGAAGACCAATGCAGGTACGGGTGCTTTTCGAGGTGCGGGCTGAGCAGCAAGTCCTTCATCACACTTTGCACCTGCTGCAAAAACCGCGCGTTATATTCCATTTTTGGGATCACCTTTTTTGCCCGCGCGGTGGCCACCAGCTGCATAGCGTTGGTGATTTTTCGTGTTTCCTCCACCGTGCCAATGTGGTGACGGATTTCGTTGGCTTTTTGCATGGGAACGCTCTCCTCTTTATCATGCCGCCAAAAATTGCTTAATATAGGCCACCAGCATTTCCCGGTCGCTGTGGGTGAGCTTGCCGGTGGTGTCGATTGTGCGCATAGTGCCGCCGCACCACTCGCGCAAAAAGGCCAGCATATTGGCGCGCACGGTGGTGATTTCCTTCACGGGCACGTTTTCTAGCAGGTTTTCTTCGTAGGCCACCAGCACCGCGACTTGCTGGCTGAGAGTCATCACGTCGTCCTGCCGCTGCTTAAGCAGTTGGGTCAGACGTTCGCCGCGGCGCAGCAGTTGCATGGTGCTCTCGTCAATGTCGGCACCAAACTGCGCAAAAATCGCCGTGTCGCGGTATTGCGCCAGCGCCAGGCGCAGGGAACCCGACACGTCCTTCATGGCAGGGTGCTGGGCGGCGCGGCCCACGCGGCTAACAGAAAGACCCACGTTGAGTGCCGGGCGCACGCCCGCGTTAAACAACTCGCTTTCAAGATAAATCTGCCCGTCTGTGATTGAAATCACGTTGGTGGGGATGTAGGCTGAAATGTCGCCGGCCATGGTTTCGACAATGGGCAGCGCTGTGATGGAGCCGCCGCTTCGCAGCTTGGCCGCGCGCTCCAGCAGACGGCTGTGGAGGTAAAACACATCGCCGGGGTATGCTTCGCGGCCGCTGGGGCGGCGCAACAGCAGGCTCATGCTGCGATAGGCCTGCGCATGCTTGCTTAAGTCGTCGTAGACAATCAGCACATCTTTGCCCTTGTGCATGAATTCCTCGGCAATGGCACAGCCTGCGTAGGGCGCAATGTATTGCAGCGGTGCGCTATCGTCCGCCGCCGCCGACACAATCACCGTGCGCGCAAGCGCGCCCGCGTTGCGCAGTGTTTGGGTCACCTGTGCCACGGTCGAACTTTTTTGCCCAATGGCGCAGTAGACACAGTAGGTGTTCTCGTCGCGCTGGTTGATCATCGCGGCCAGGGCAATGGCGGTTTTGCCGGTTTGCCGGTCGCCAATAATCAGCTCCCGCTGCCCGCGCCCAATGGGGATCATGCTATCGATGGCCAACAGCCCGGTTTCGAGCGGCTGGTTCACGGGGCTGCGGTCCATGATGGAAGGCGCGGGGCATTCCACGGGGCGGTAGTTTTGCACCTTGAGCGGCCGGCCGTCCAATGGTTGGCCAATGGGGTTGATTACACGCCCCAGCAGTTCTGTGCCCACACCAATATCGGCTACGCGCCCGGTGCCGCGCACATAGGCGCCATTGGTGATTTCGTCGCTGCCCGAAAAGAGCACCGCGCCCACGCCCGTTTCGCGTAGGTCCAGTGCCAGCCCAAAGTGCCCGTCGCCAAAGTCAAGCAGTTCGCCGTAATGGCTTTGCGAAAGGCCCTCAATTTGCACCACGTCGTCCATCACCGAAACGACGGTGCCATAATCTTCGACGTTGGTGCGGAAGGCGACACTTTGCGTGCGCGCGCGCAGCGTGCTGCTGAATTGCCCCAGTTGCGCAATAGCGGCGGGTGCGTTGTCCTGCTCCATTTTTTGGTCATAGTTACGGCGAATCTGCTTCAGGTGGGCCGCAACGCTCATGTCATAAATTTTGCCGTCAATCAGTGCAACATAGCCCCCCACCAGCGTGGGGTCCACTGTCACATCAAAGCAAATTTCTTTGCCCAAAAAATCGCCGAACTGCTTTTGCACCGCCGCCAAAAGCTCCCCTTCGAGCGGCAACGCACTGCGTAATATCGCGTTGGTCATTGGCCGCTGCCCTCCTGCGCCGCATTGCTGTGCACAAGCATCTGTGCCATGGCGTCACGCGTGAGGGCCATGGCGTCGGCGTTGTTCACTTCGCGGCGCAAAATCTGCTCGGCAATGCCAATAGAAAGCTCGGCAATTTCGTTTTGCAGCCCGGCCAGGGTTTGCGACTGCTCGGCCTCGGCCTTGGCTCTGGCTTTGTTGAGCAAGGCAAGGCTTTCGCGCTCGGCGGTGTCGGTTATGCCCCTGGCGCTCTCGTTGGCCGCTGCCGTGATTTCTAGCGCCCGCGTGCGGGCCGTGTTCTCTGCCGCGGCAATCTTGGCCTCATATTCGCCGCGCAACTGCAGCGCTTCAGTGTGGGCCTGGGCCGCTTCGTCGAGGGACGCCGCAATGCGTGCGGTGCGCGCCTGCATAAAACGGCGAAGCGGTTTATACGCCAACCCGCGCACGATCAAAAACAAAATGACCGCGTTGATAACGTGCAGGATAATATCCTCGGAATGGAACCCCAGTTCCTTTAACTGATCAAGCATGGCTCTTTCCTTTCAGGAGTTGCTTTTTGCTTTGTTTTCAACTTAACCGGCAATAAAATCAGGACTTTTAACTGACCAAGCATGGCTCTTTCTTTTTGGGAGTTGCTTTGCTTTCTACGCGCAATAAAATCAGGACTTGACGAACAGAATAATCAGCGCGGTAAGCAGGCCGTAGATAGCGGTGGACTCTGTGAGTGCCAGACCCAGCAAAAAAATGGCGTTGATTTTGCCGGATGCCTCCGGTTGGCGGGCGACAGCCTCGGCCGCGCGCCCGGTAGCAAGACCCATGCCCAACCCCGCGCCCGCGCAAGCAAGCATGCAAATGGCGGCACCAATCACTGCAAGATTCATAATCAAATTCCTCCTTGTGTGCATTTAATTTATAAATATTAATTTTCGGAAGCGGTTGCTTCTTCGATATAGGAAAGCGTAAGCGTGATGAAAATAAACGCTTGAATCAGCGGGTGGAAAATGTTGAAGTAGAGCCCCGCCACGCTCGGCAGGCCCACGGCAAAGTTGCCCATGGCGTAGTACAGCAAATCAATGATGATCATGCCGCCAAACATGTTGCCAAACAGGCGGCAGGTGAGCGACAGCGGCACCACCAAATCGGAAATTAAACGGAAGGGGAAACCGATGGTGGTGGGGCTGCAAACGCTTTTGAACTTGCGCCGCAGCCGTTCGGCCCGGCTGGCACCCGCTGGAATTTCGGGATCCCGGATGCTTGCCATGCTCTTCATCCGGCCCCAAAAGCCTTTTTGACGAAAACCATAATAATTGATTAAAACAAAAGTAATCAGCGAGAGCGCCAATGTCATGGTGATATCGGCCGTGGGAGCATGCAGCCCCAGCAGCTCCACCAAGGCGCTGGAAACAAGCAAAATCGCCAGGCTGAAAATATAGGCGCCAAACGAAAGGCTGGCGCCGTGGAGCTTGGTGCCGATGTAAGCGTCCAGTTGTTCCACGGCCGCCTCCAGCGCCAACTGCAGCCCGCCGGGCTGGTCTTTCATACGAGGCACCACAAACAGCCGGAACACCAACCCCAACACCAACACAAACGCCAAAATCACCCAAGTGATGAGCACCGTGTTGCTCAATGAATAGTGCCAGCCAAACAGTTGAATGGGCGTGCGTTCGGGGAAGATGCTGACGTGGAAGGCTTCTTTCTCTTTTCCGGCACTGTTGCGATAAAGCAGCGCGATCACCTTCACCACAAACCACCACCCGCCCAAAAGGGCAAGCAAGCCAAAAAAGCGCTTGGTGAAGCGCTGCTTTTTTGTGGGGGTTGCCGTCAGCCGCCGTGCCCAAAGCCGCCGCAACAAAACACCGGCGGCCACCAGCACCAAGCTCAGCCCCAGCGAAACAAAATCCCGTGTGTTCATAATTTCAGACCTCATTGACACAGTAACTTATTTGCTACTATTGGTGAAAATAATTTGTGCAATTGCCAGCAAAACAAGCGCGCCGCCCACCGCGCAACCAAACCACGGCAACAGCGCCGGGAACCGCAACCCGCAGCCTATCATCCCTGCCGCCGGCACCAAAAAACCGGCCAGCAACCACAGCGCGCCACGTTTTTGCATGGCCGGGCCGATGAGTTTTTTGCAGCCACGCGCCAGCAACGCGTAGTTCGCGCCGCCCGCCGCCACGCCCAAAAGCACCGCCGCCACACGCATAGCGTTCCTCCACACAAACAGACTTCCTCGGAAACCCCTGCCGGCGGCTTTATGGTAAAAATTCCGCCCACCTGTGTTGCCGTCCTTGCAGGATAAAAATTTTCCTCGCAAATCCGCTCGCCCCGGGTTTTTGAGGAGGTCAAACGAATACCAGTATATTATAGCCATTTGGAAAATAAAAAGCAAGAGCAATCATTCACAAGGCTTATTATTTTTATAGAAGAATTATTGTGAAAATTTTGCATTTTGGCTTGCAATGCGGTGCGGAATGGTGTAAAATAAAATAGAAAGAAGCGCAAAAACGCAATGGAGGAATCAATATGGCGACCGAAACCACAAAAAAAGCCCCCGACTGGTGGAAAGAAATGGCCGTGTATCAGATTTGGCCCCGCAGCTTTGCCGACGGTAACGGCGACGGGATTGGCGATTTGCATGGCGTGCTGCAAAAGCTCGATTACATCAAGGCCCTGGGCGTGGACGCCATCTGGTTTTCGCCGCTTTATCCAAGCCCCAACGCCGATTACGGCTACGATATCGCCGACTACAAAAACATATCGCAAGATTATGGCACGCTGGCGCTTTTTCGGCAGGTGCTGGACGAAGCGCACAAGCGCGGGCTGCAGGTGATTATGGACCTGGTAATCAACCACACCAGCGACCAGCACGAATGGTTCCAAACCTCCATTGTCATGCCAAAAAGCAAATACCACGACTACTACTTTTGGCGCCCCGCAAAAAAATCGCGCCTGCAGCCGCAATGCGGGCGCCGCCCCAACAACTGGCTTTCTGTTTTTGAGGGCAAGGCCTGGGAGTGGAACGAGAAATTGCAGGAATATTATCTGCACGTGTTTGCCAAGGGGCAGCCCGATTTAAACATGGCCAACCCGCAGGTGCGCGAGGAAGTCAAAAGCATTATGCATTTTTGGCTCCAAATGGGCGTGGACGGCTTCCGTGAAGACGTGATTACCTATATCGCAAAAAAAGAGGGCCTGCCCAACGGGTTCCCTCTGCCCATCGGCACAGGGCTGGAGCACTACACCAGCCAGCCGGCGGTGAAGGACTATCTGCGGGAATTTAAAGAGGTACTGGACGAATACGGGGCGTTCACCGTGGGCGAGGCGCCCATGATGACCCCGCGGCTGGCCAAAGAATACGTCACGGACGAGGCGGGCAATTTGCTCAACATGATGTTCCACTTCCAGCATATGGAGGCCGACTGCCTGCTCACCGATTGGATTGGCACACCCTTCCGGCTAAAAAAGCTCAAGACAGCCTTCTCGACCTGGCAGCGCGAAATGCGGGGCGAGGCCTGGAACGCCCTCTACCTCGAAAACCACGACCATCCGCGCATTGTCGATCGCTATGGCAGCCGGGAATACCGGGTCGAAAGCGCAAAGATGCTTGCCGCCGCCTATATCTTGCAGCAGGGCACGCCGTTTATCTATCAAGGGCAAGAAATTGGCATGACCAACATTGCCCTTGAAAGCCTGGACGACTACAAAGATGTTGTAACCTTCAACAACCAAAAGTTGTTTGCCAAGTTTGGCTTTAGCAAAGAGCGCTTTTTGCGCCTGGCACATCGTCGCAGCCGCGAAAACGCCCGCACCCCCGTGCAGTGGACCGCAGGACCCAACGCCGGTTTTTGCCCCGACGACGTGAAGCCCTGGTTTAGCGTGAACCCCAACGCCAACGAAATCAACGTGGCTGCCGCCGAGGCCGACCCCGATTCCGTGCTGCACTTCTACCGTGGCTTGTTGCGGTTTCGCAAAGAAAACCCCGTTGTGCGCCACGGCACCTACCGCGAGTTTTACAAAAATAGCCGCCGGATTTATGTCTACGAGCGCTGCCACGAAGGGCAAAAGCTGCTGGTGGTGTGTTCTTTTGTGGCCAAGCCGGTGCAGTTCAACGCCCCGCTGGGCTACGATTTGCTCCGCGCCGCGCAGGTCTTCGGCAATTACGAAGGCGGCCCGCGCGGCAACGCCTTTGCCTTGCGCCCCTACGAGTGCCGGGTGTATCTGCAAACCTGCGCACCCCATAACCACAGCCTGCCAAACGTTGCCATATAAGGGATAGTTATATATAACAGCACACATATGAAGGTGCTGGTGCCGCAAAAATAATTACGCACGGCTTCAAGCGGTTTCTTTATCAAAAAAAGCACAAAAAAACGTTGAATCGTGCGGGAAAGCGTTGATTCAGAAGGCTTTTGCTCTCGCGTTGCGTCGAACCAGCAACCGCCGAAACCCGGGCTAAAAAACCAAAAACGCAAATAGCACAACCCCCATGGCACGTGAACCGTGCCGTGGGTTTTTTATTTCATCTCGTATTCCAAAGTTTGCCGCTTTGAAGTTAAAAATCTGTTAAGCACAGGAAAATGCCTGAAAAACTTCCGGCTGGCATAAAGTTTTGCGCTTGAAACTGTTGCAATTTATCGTGCTATAGCTTAAAATGATACGGGATCTCTTCAGAGATCTATTGATGACTTTGAAAAGAGGAAC
>JAITBA010000229.1 GCA_031283835.1 Oscillospiraceae bacterium | reverse complement strand
AAGTGGAAGCGCTTTTTGCGGTGTTTTGCGGCGTTTTTTGGGGCGAACTTTGCTTTTGCGGGGATTATGCTGGCGCTGTGGCTGTGGGTGCACCCGGCGGGCATGTTCTATCAAAATGGCGCGGTTTATTTCAACGTGAGCCTAGTGATGTTTGTCGTGTTTGCTTGTGTGTGCTACGCCGCGGTGCGCGGAGGGATTGCCCTGTTGCGGCGGCGGCACCCCGGGGCAGGGGCCTGCCAGGCCACCATCGCAGCCCCCGGCGGCAGCATCACGTTGCCCGCGTTTTATGATTCCGGCAACCGCCTGACCGACGGTTTTACGGGCGCGCCGGTTGTTGTGGCGGAGTTTCGTGCGCTGTCACGTTTTTTGCCGGAAGAACTGCGCGGTTTTTTCCGGGGCGAGCAGGAACTGATTGACGTGCCGATGGAAAGCCCTTGGCGGCCGCGCTTGCGCGAAATTCCGTTCCATTCCCTGGGCCGCGAAGGTCTGCTGCCCGCTTTTCGGGCCGACGCCGTGACGGCCAAAACCAAAACCGCCGCTTTCCCCACGCCCAATGTTATCGTGGCAATCACCAACGAGGCGCTTTCTGACGGGGCGTATTCTATGCTGCTGCAATATTCGATGATGGAGAAATGATGAGAGTGATGAACAAGGGGGGTGTTCGCGTGGGGGCGCAACGCAGACGCCTGCTGGCAAAAATTTTGCAATGGCTGCGCAGACGCAAAAAGGGCGATGTGTATTATATCAACGGCGCACAGGCGCTGCCGTTGCCGCTGACCAAGGAGGAGGAAGCGCAGGCCATGGAGCGCCTGCGCGGGGGCGACGAGCGGGTACGGGAATTGCTGATCACCCGCAACCTGCGCCTGGTGGTCTATATCGCCAAAAAATTTGAAAACTCGGGCGTGGGCGTGGAGGATTTGATTTCTATTGGCACCATTGGGCTGATTAAGGCGGTAAACACCTTCTGTCCCCAAAAAAATATCAAGCTGGCTACCTATGCGTCCCGCTGCATTGAGAACGAAATTTTAATGCATCTGCGCAAAATTTCGCCCACAAAAGGCGATATTTCCATCGATGAGCCGCTGAACATTGACTGGGACGGCAACGAACTGCTGTTGAGCGACATTTTGGGTTCCGACGCCGACAGCGTCGACACCGGCGTGGAGGACGACGATGAACGCGACTTGCTGCTGCGCTGCGTGAATTCTCTGGACCCGCGAGAGCGTAAAATTATGCACATGCGCTTTGGCATGGGGGGCCTGCGGGAGCACACGCAGAAAGAAGTGGCCGATATCATGGGCATTTCGCAAAGCTATATTTCTCGCCTAGAAAAAAAGATCATCGACAAGCTCCGCCGCGATATGGACGGTGCCGGCTGCGCGTTTTAGAGCCTTTATAGCTAGCGGCGCTTTTCAGCTTCATCGGCCGCAAGGTTCCGCCAGGCCGTATTTCACTTTGACGCGGTCGAGTTTTTTGAGCATGAGAGGGGCGGCGACAGCCAGGAATATAACGGTGGAAAGCGCGTGCGCCAGGTCAAAGGGCAGGCCCTGCAAATAGATGGCAAACACAGCGGCGGACGTGGGTTCCGGCAAAAAAAGCAAGGCCGATTGCGCGTTAAGCAGTCCGCCATACACCACGAACGTGGCAAGGCCGCCAAACACGCACAGCGCCGCGCGGTTTTGCGGCAGCAGCCCTTTTTTAAACAGCACCCCGGCCAAAAAACCGATGACGCCGAACGCGAACATCTGCCACGGTGTCCACGGCCCTTGCCCAAAGAGCATGTTGCTCACAAAGCCGGTGAGCGCGCCCACAAGAAAGCCCGCCTCGCCGCCAAAGGCCACCCCGGCGATAATCACCAGCGCGGCCACGGGCTTAAACTGCGGCAGCATAAAAAACGCGGTGCGGCCCGCCACCGCCAGGGCGGTTAGCACTGCCAAAATCACCAGCTCCCGCGCCTGCGGCCTGCGTTTTTCAAATAGGAGGGCGAAGGGCAGCATCGATTCCAAAATGATGAACAGCGCCGTAAAATAATATTTTCGGCCGCCAAACAGGGTTGTGCCCACAAAGAGGGTCAGCGGAATCAGCAGCAAAATGATAACAGCGGCGGCTACGGTGCGTTTGGGCAGCTTGCGCGGCATGGCAGGTCGCCGCGGGCGGGGCGGGGAATTCTTTTTTGCGGAAGCGACGAAGGGCGCGGATTGCCTGGGCGGAGGCGGTGCCGGCGGGAGCGGTTGGGTGCCGTCCAGCGCGGCAATTACGTCGCCGACTGTGATGGCGGCGGGCAGCACATGGCGCGCCATGCGATTGGCCGCCGTTGTGTAGAAGCTGTTCCCGGCAAAAAAAGCGCGCGTACCGCCTTGGGTAACAATAGCGCCATCAAAAAACAAAGCGCAGCGGGCGCAGGTTTCGGCGCAGAATTCGATATCGTGGCTTACCATCACAACGGCGGTGCCCGCCGCCGCCAATTGCCGCAAAATGCCCGCGAACACCTGTTTAAATTCCGCGTCAAGCCCTTTGGTCGGCTCGTCCAGCAGCAGAATTTTTGGTTCCAGCAGCAACACCTTGGCCAATGCCGCCCGCTGCTGCTCGCCGCCCGAAAGGTCATAAGGGTGCGCCTGCAAAAGTTCTTCCAGCAGGCAAAGCCGCGCAATCTCGCACAGCTTTGCCTGTGTTTCTTGCTTGGCAAGGTGCCTGTCCGCAAGAACTTCGCGCAAATCTTCCTCAACGGTTTTGCCGTCGAAGAGCGTTTGCGGGTTCTGCGGCACGGCGGCTATGCGCGGGTCGTGCAGCGTCACTTTGCCGCGCTGTGGCTTTTGCAGCCCCAGCATTAGCAAGAGCGCCGTGGTTTTGCCTGTGCCGTTG
>JAITBA010000063.1 GCA_031283835.1 Oscillospiraceae bacterium | reverse complement strand
TACCACGGTGCCCATGTGGTGATGAAAGGTCAGTTTCATCCCGCGCCCGGCGGCGATTTTGCCCAGCTTGTTCAGGCCTTTGGTCAGGCGCGCCCACTGCGCGTCGTCCATCACGGGCTTCTCGTCAAACACGGCCTTGCCCGTGCCCTGCACCGAGAAGCTCTGCTCCGAAGCGCCGATCACCTTCGCGCCAAGAAAGGACAAAAAGTCTAGCTGCGCCTCAAATTCCGCCGCCACGCGCTCGAAGGGCTCGTTGAGCAAAAAGCACGAAAACCAGCGGTTGCAAATGGTTAGCCCGCGCAGGTCAAGCGCTTTCTTCAATACCGCGCGGTCGGTGGGGTATTTGTTGCCCACCTCGCAGCCGCAAAAGCCCGCCAGCGCCATTTCACTCACGCACTGCTCAAAGGTGTTTTTGCCGCCCAGGTCGGGCATGTCGTCGTTGGTCCACGCAATGGGGGCAATGCCCAGCTTCACATTTTTGAATGCCATCAGCGGTTCCTTTCTCTTCTCAAAAAAATTTTTTATGCAGGGTTTTAGAGCCTATATCCGTTTAGGGCGTGTTGACACTATCCGAACTGTCCAGATTTTGACCGGATCTTTTGCCGGGCCAGGCAAATTTTTTGCAGTCATACTTTCGTATTACAAAAAAAATTAACGCAGAACGGCGGAAAATCCGCCAGAAGATGGGCGTTGAGCGTTAGTGTCAACACGCCCTAGTACTGCCGCGCCTTCCCGCGTTCTTCCATCACGCTTTCGTAGGCCTCTTTGCCCTTGTCGCTCACATTTGTGGCCGAAACCCCGCAATTCCACCAGCTGCCGTAGCCTTCGGTCATGGTTTTGGGCAGCACCTTCATGTCAATCACGGTGCTCTTCGTTTGCTTTTTGCTGTCCTCCAGCGCGGCAATGAGCGCCGCTTTGGTTTTGACTCGGTAGCCAACGCACCCAAGAGCCTCGCCAATGCCCGCGTAGTCGATGTTGAGCATGCCGCCATTGTGTTCGCCGGCGGCGTCGCGGTAGCGGAATTCTGTTCCGAAATTGCCCACGCCGTTGCTCATTTCGAGGTTGTTGATGCAGCCAAAACCCGCGTTGTCAAACAGCAGCAGGTTGATTTTTTTGCCCTCCTGCACTGCCGTCACCAGCTCGCTGTGCAGCATGAGAAAACTGCCGTCGCCCAGCAGGGTGTAGCATTCTTTTGCCGGGTCGGCCAGCTTGCAGCCCAGGGTTGCCGCCACTTCGTAGCCCATGCAGCTGTAGCCGTATTCCATGTGGTAGCTGTCGCGGGCGTCGGTTTCCCACATGCGCTGCAGGTCTCCCGGCAGGCTGCCGCTGGCGCCAACAACAATCGCGTCGCCGGCAATTTGTTCGCGGATGACGCCCAGCGCTTCTGTTTGGGTCAGGGTGCCGCCCAGGTCGCGGATGAAGTCGTTGATGCTGCCGGGGTTGCGCGCGCCCACAATCGGCACAAAGTCTTTGCCGCCGTATTGGTAATTTGCCAGCGCGCGGTATTCCGTCTGCCAGGCCGCCTTGGTCTGCGCAATCGCGCCGCCCCATGCGGCTTTGTAGCCGACAAGCCGGCTGCAAAGCGATTCGAGGCAAGCCAGCGCGTCGCCCAGCATATATTGCGCGTCAAGCTTTTGCGCATGAAAGCGATTCACGTTGATGTTCAAAAACCGGGCATTCTCGTCAAAAAGCCATTTGGAGGAGGTTGTGAAATCGCTCAGGCGGCTGCCAATGGCAAGGAGAAGATCGGCCTGCTTGGCCAGCGTGTTGGCGGCGGAATTGCCTGTTACGCCGATGCCGCCCAGGTTGTAGGCATTGCCGCCGGGCGCGGCACTCTTGCCCGCTTGCGTTTCGGCA
Organism: Oscillospiraceae bacterium; assembly: GCA_031283835.1. Lineage (GTDB taxonomy): Bacteria > Bacillota > Clostridia > Oscillospirales > Acutalibacteraceae > WRMQ01. The sequence goes on along the minus strand of JAITBA010000063.1, from coordinate 5,340 downwards.
AAGGGGATTTGGAATTTTTCGCAGAATTTTATGAGGGCCTCTCCCGCTTCGCTGTAGCGCACGCCGCCACCGCAGATGACCAGCGGGCGTTTTGCGGCCCGAACGCGTGCCGCGGCCTCCTCCGCGTCCTCCGCGGGGCACGTTGCGCGCCCAATTTTGTGCACCCGTTTTTCTAAAAAGCTTTCCGGCCAGTCATAGGCTTCGCCCTGCACGTCTTGCGGCAGCGCCACGCACACCGCGCCGGTTTGCGCCGGGTCGGTTAGCACGCGCATGGCGTGAATCATCGCACTCATGAGCTGCTCCGGACGGTTCACCCGCGCCCAATATTTGCACACGGGCCGAAAGGCGTCGTTGCTGGTGATGCTGTCGTCGTATTCCTGCTCCAACTGTTGCAGCACCGGGTCGGGCTGGCGGCTGGCAAAGGTGTCGCCCGGCAGCAGCAGCAGAGGAATGTTGTTTGTTGTGGCGCACGCCGCCGCCGTAACCATGTTGGCCGCCCCCGGCCCAATGCTGCTGGCGCACGCAATGATTTTGCGCCGGTTGTGCTGCTTGGCAAAGCCTGCGGCCATGTGCGCCATGCCCTGCTCGTTTTTGCCCTGATAATACGTCAGATCGCCCCTGTCGGCATCAAGGGCCTGCCCCAGGCCCAGCACAATGCCGTGCCCAAAAATCGTGGCCACGCCCTCCACAAATTTTTCTTCTCTGCCGTCAAATTTCACATATTGCCGGTCCAAAAATCGCGTCAGCGCCTGGGCTACCGTTAAGCGAATGGTTTGCATGGCATATCCCCCTAAAATTTTAGAGCCTGACCCGTTCCGCCTTTGAGCAGATTTTTTTAAGTTTAGCACATTCTTGTGCGTTTGTCAATTGAAAAGCGCGCTGTTGCTTGACAATCTTGCTTTGCGGGTGTATACTATAATTCGAAAGCAACGGGGTTCCTACGACACGAAGCACAGGAGGGGTTGGCATGGCTTTTTATCAACTTTCTGCGTTTGCGGACGAGGCAAGCAGCAACCTGGACGAACAACTGACGGCGTGCAAGGCCAACGGGATTCTTGCGCTGGAGCTGCGGGGCGTGGACGGCAAAAACATCTCCGACTTTTTGCCCAAAGAGGCGCGGGCGCTGAAGGCGCGGCTGGACGCGGCGGGCGTCACGGTGTCGGCGATTGGCTCGCACTACGGCAAGCGGCCCTTTGATTTGCCCGCCTTTAAACAAACCGTAGAAGCCGCAAAAATACTTGACGCGCGGTATATTCGCGTGTTCAGTTTTTTTGACGGCAACAAACAAACGCGCCTTGCCGACCTGCGGGCAATGGTGCGGGCCGCGCAGGCGCAAGACGTTCTTTGCTGCCACGAAAACGAGAAGGGCATTTTTGGCGACACGCCGGAACGCTGCAAGGAACTGCTGGACGCGGTGCCGGGGCTTGGGTGTGTGTTTGACTTCGCCAATTTTCTTGAATGCGGCGCAGACCCCCTCGACGCGTATCAACTGCTCAAGCCATATATCACCTATTTTCACATCAAAGACTTTTGCAAAGAGCGGAAACAGGTGGTGCCGGCCGGTTGCGGCGATGGGCATATCTCCGCGATTTTGGCCGATTTTGATCAATACCAAAAGGCCCCTGTGTGGCTGAGCCTGGAGCCGCACCTAAAGAGCTTCGATGGCCTGCAAGATTTTGACGCGGAAACCCTGCGCCGCCTAGAAGCAAAATCTGCCCACAAAACCGGCGGCGAGGCCTTTGCGCACGCGGCAAAAAACCTGCGCAAAGTGCACGCGGAGGCACAGCCGGTGGCACTGGGCATCATTGGTTACGGCAACATGGGCGCCTCCCACGCGGGCATGCACCGCAAGGGCGCGCACAAGCGCGTGCGCATTGCCGCCGTGGCGGACGTGAACCCCGACCGCCTTGCCGCCGCGCAAAACGATTTGCCAGGCGTTGCCGTGTTTGCCACGGCGGAGGCGCTTATCGCTAGCGGCAGCTGCAATGCCGTGCTCATTGCCACGCCGCACTACCTTCACCCGCCGATTGCCATTGCGGCGCTGCAAGCGGGGCTGCATGTGCTCACCGAAAAACCCGCCGGGGTTTATACTAGGCAAGTGCGCGAGATGAACGAGGCCGCCGCCGCGCACGACCGCGTGTTTGCAATCATGTATAACCAGCGCAGCCTGCCCCTGCACCAAGAACTGCGCAAGATTGTGCGGAGCGGGCGCTACGGCGCGCTGCGGCGCGTGGTGTGGGTGATTTGTGACTGGTACCGCACGCAGGCATATTATGACTCCGGCGGGTGGCGCGCCACGTGGGCGGGGGAGGGCGGCGGCGTGCTGCTGAACCAGTGCCCGCACCAGCTGGATTTGTGGCAGTGGATTTGCGGCATGCCCAGCAAAATCGGCGCCCATTGCCACAACGGCAAGTGGCACGACATCGAAGTGGAAGACGATGTGACCATCTATGCCGAATACCCCAACGGGGCCACCGGCGCGTTCATCACCACCACGGGCGAGCCCGCCGGCACCAACCGGCTCGAAATCACCCTCGACAAAGCCAAGCTGGTCTGCGAAGACGGCAAGCTCACCCTGGTCGAGCTTGCGGGCTCCACACAAGAACACATTCAAAGCGCCGCGGAGGGCTTTAGCAACCTGGAACGCGCCGCGCGCGAAATTGCGCTGCCGCCCCTTGAAGGCACCCAGCACGCGGTGGTGCTCAACGCCTTTGCGCAGGCAATTTGCACAGGCGAGCGCGAAGTGCTCTACGCCAAAGGCGAAGAAGGCATCAACGGCCTCACCATTTCTAACGCGGCCTACCTTTCTTCCTGGCTAAAAAAAGATATTACGCTGCCTTTGGATGAAGACCTTTATTTTGCCGAACTACAAAAGCGCGTGGCCGCCTCCCGCAAAAAAACCAATGTCACCAATGCCGTGGCCTCCGACATAGAAAAGAGCTTTCGATACAAAATTTGACCGGAACGCGTTTGCTCTTGTGCTGTGTATTTGCCCCAACGAAAGGATAACCCCATGACCAACAACGGCTACCTGCGAGTGGCGGCAATTTCGCCCCGCGTGACGGTGGCAAACCCGGCCGAAAACGCGGCGGAGGCGTGGGTTGCCGCGCAACAGGCGCTGGCGGCGGGCGCACAGGTGCTTGCCTTGCCCGAGTTGTGCCTTTCCGGCTACACCTGCGGCGATTTGTTTGCCCAAAGCGCGCTGCTCGACGCCTGCGAAGACGCGCTGCGCACGCTGGCCGGGCAAACGAAGGGCATTGCGGCGCTGGTGGCCGTGGGGCTGCCCGTGCGGGCGCTGGGGCGGCTCTATAACTGCGCGGCGGTGCTGCAAAACGGCAAAATATTGGGCCTGGTGCCCAAGCAATACCTGCCCAACACGCGGGAATACTACGAAAAGCGCTGGTTTGCGCCCTATGCCGGGGAACAGACGATGGTTCCAATCGCGGGGGGCGAGACCCCTTTTGGGCGGCGGCTGTTTGCTTGCGGCGCGTGCACCGTGGGCGTGGAGCTGTGCGAAGACCTGTGGGCCCCCGCGCCCCCCAGCACCCAAATGGCCCTGCAAGGCGCAAATGTGATTTTGAATTTATCCGCTTCGGACGAAGAAGTGGCCAAGCAGGAATATCGGCGCGCGCTTGTGGCGCAGCAGAGCGCCCGGCTGCGCTGCGGCTATGTCTACGCGGGCGCGGGCGTGGGCGAAAGCAGCACGGACCTGCTTTTTTCGGGGGCGTGCTTTGTCGCCGAAAACGGGCGCGTTCTTGCGGAAGGCCCGCGCTTTGCCCAGACGGGCGCGGCGGCCCATGCCTGCCTGGATTTGGAACTGCTTGCCGCCGAACGGCGCTTTGGCTCTTTTTTTGAAGCGCCCAAGGGCGACCCGCTGCCGGTGACCGTGTGCGCGCCCCTGCCGTCGCCGCAGCACATCACCCGCGGCTACGACCCCCGGCCCTTTGTGCCGCAAAACGAAAATTTGCGCGCGCAGCGGTGCCGCGAAATCTTTGATATTCAAACGACGGCCCTGGCCAAGCGCCTGCTGCACACAAAGTTGCGGGCGGTCATTCTGGGGCTTTCCGGCGGGCTGGATTCCACGCTGGCGCTGCTGGTGGCCGTGCGCTGCGCCGATTTGCTGGGGTGGCGGCGGGAGCAGGTGCTGGGCATCACTATGCCGGGCTTTGGCACCACGCGCCGCACCCGCGCCACAGTGGACGACCTGGCCGCGTCTTTGGATATCACCCTATGGGAAATTGACATTAAGCCCGCGTGCGCGCTGCATTTGCAGGATATTGGGCATGACCCCAACGAGCTGGACGTGACATACGAAAACGCCCAGGCCCGCGAGCGCACGCAGATTTTGATGGATCTGGCCAACCAGGAGCAGGCGCTGCTGCTGGGCACGGGCGACCTTAGCGAACTGGCGCTGGGTTGGTGCACCTATAACGCGGATCACATGAGCATGTATAACATCAACTGCGGCGTGCCCAAAACCCTGGTGCGCCACCTGGTGGAGTTCTTGATTGCTTCGGAGGAATGGAACACCGACGTGGGCGCCGCGCTGCGCCGCGTGCTCGAGACCCCCATCAGCCCCGAGTTGCTGCCCCCCGACGCCCAGGGCGACATTGCCCAAAAAACCGAAGACGTTGTTGGCAGCTACGAGGTGCACGATTTTTATCTCTACCACTTTTTCCGCTTTGGCTTTGCGCCGCAAAAGCTGCATGCCATTGCTTGCCGCGCCTTTGAGGGCACGCACACCCCCGCGCAGCTGAAGGCTTGGCTGCTTGTGTTCTTGCGGCGGTTCTTTGCGCAGCAGTTCAAGCGCTCCTGTTTGCCCGACGGGCCCAAAGTGGGCAGCGTTTCGCTCAGCCCTCGGGGCGACTGGCGCATGCCTAGCGACGCCGCCGCCGCGCTGTGGGTGGCGCAGGCAGAAGAAATTGTGTAGCGGTTCCACACGACAGGAAGCGGTGTGTTTTGTGGAACCGCTATAATTTAATCGGATCCCCGGAGGTTTTTTATGGCCATTGCGGAAAAATTAAAAAAACCCACCCGGCAAACGGTGGTGCAGCTGGCGACATTTGTGCTTGCCGTGCTGTTTTTAATCATTGGTAACCGCGTGGGCATGGGCAACCGCGCCAGCGTGTTTGGCACCGCGCAAGAAGCACCGCTGCTCCGCGCGCGGGTGATAGAAATTCTTAGAGAAGAAAAAAGCAACTATAGCATGGACGGCGCGGACGACAGCCTAACCCTGACCACCGTTGATTTTGAAGCGCGTGTGACCGCGGGCAAGCTGCGGGGCAAAACCATTGTGTGCCAGCAGCAAATCGACAGCATGATGGCGCTGGCGCAGCCAAA
>JAITBA010000130.1 GCA_031283835.1 Oscillospiraceae bacterium | reverse complement strand
CTACGAGGTGGTCACCGGCGGCATTTGTTCCAAGCTATACCAGGCTTTTGGCTACTTTGAGGTGAAGGTGAAGGTCCCCCGGGAGAATGGCATGTGGTCGGCGTTCTGGCTGCAATCGCCCGGGCAGGGGCAGGTGGGCAACGACGGGCGCGACGGCACCGAAATTGATGTGTTTGAGTCGGTGTTCACCAACGTGGATTCGCCCAACCAAATTGCCCATGCGTTTTTGTGGGACGGCTATGGCGCGCATTGCCGCACATATGGGGAAAAAATCGACATGGACAAGGATATGTACGACGGCTGGCACACCTATGGGCTGCTTTGGGCACCGGATTATTATGTGTTTTTTGTGGATGGCGTTGCCACATGGAAAACCATCGGCGGCGGCGTGAGCCATGTGCCGGCCCAGGTGCGCTTGACCAACGAGGTTCGCACCATTGGCAACACCCAGACCGCGTGGGGTACCACCATGAGGGAATTCACCGCAACCAAAGACGCGCCTGCGGAATTTGAGATCGAGTACGTAAAAATATACCAAAACACCGCCTTCGAACCCCTCATCCGCACAAAAGAAGATTTTTTTGACGCGGGAAAGCTGCTGTTTTGGGAATCATAACACAAAAAAACTACCGGCTTTGTGTCGGTAGTTTTTTTATCATAAACCCGTTAAGAATTGACCCATAAGCTGTGACAGGGTAGCCCCGTCACAGCCTCCAGCGCCGCCTGTTCTTCCTGCGATAGTTCAACCTTGCCAAATTCACGCTTTTTGGCAATTTTTTCCTGAATGAGCGCATGGCGTTCCGGCGTGAGGGGATATCTGCGAGAAACCAGCCACATGGCAATGCCGCACAGCACCGGAATGATGGCATAAAGTAATTTTACGGCTGCCAAAGGCCCGCCTTGGGCCAGTTCGGGCGTGGCATTTTGCTCGTTGAGCCCAAAGGCCGAAAGCGCGGCGCCGCAGACCAAAAACGAAAGCCCCTGCACAATTTGCCGCCCCAAATTCAGCAAACCCGCCATGCTGCCCTCCCGTTGCTGCCCCGAGATGAGTTCGTCCACGTCGGGCAGGTCGGGCATGAGGGTGCTGGGGATGAACTGGATACAGGAAGCGCCGAAGCCGGAAACAATCATGGCCGCAAAGAAAAACCAAAGGGGCGTTTTTGCCGTGACAAACACAAGCATCAGGCTGCCGAGGATGTGCAACGGAAAACTCAGACGCAGGGGTGTGTGCTTGCTGTAGCGCTTCATGAGCAGCGTACTCATAAAAAAGCCCATGATTTCCCATGCGCCTTCCCAGTTAATGGAAAGAAGCACCAAAGTTGTTGTGCCAAGCAACGGCACGCGAAAGCGCAGGTTGCTATACACCAGCAAAACGAAGATCACCGCCGTGGAGGAACTGCAATAAGAGACGAACATGCCCAACAGGTTCAAAAGCAGCGCCCGGCGATATACCCGGGAACGCAGCAGATCGCGGTATTGCCCGAACACGCCGGAAAGCCGCAGGGGCGCCGCAACCAGGAACTTTGGGCGTTCCCGCGAACCAAAAAACGTGACGAGAGGGGCCGCCGCAAACACCAGCCCCAGCACAAAGCCCATGCGTCGGAAATTTGGCAGCAGACCCGCGTAATCCGTTGCCTGTTTTGCGGGGATCATCGCTTCGAACAGCCAAATGGACCCGGCGCTGGCCATGCCCGCAAACAATGCCTTCAAAACAGAATAATCGGTGCGCTCGTCGTAGCTTCCTACCATGCGGGGCAGCAGTGCTTCATAGGGCACAATGCCGAGGCTGGAAGCTGTGCTGAACAGGATGCAAACCACAAGAAAATACACAAACTTGCCCGCCAGCGACGCAATGCCAAAGCTGTTCCAGAGCATGTAATAGGTGATTAGCACCGGCAGGGCACTGGCTAGCAGCCAGGGGCGGCAAGCGCCCAAGCGCGTTTTGGTGCGGTCAACCAAGAGGCCCAGCACCGGGTCAATCACGCCGTCCCAAACCTTCGAAACGCCTGTGACAAGGCCCGCCAACAGCGGCGGCAGCCCCACCGCAAACATCAAAAAGTTCATGTAATACATGGAGGTGATTTGCTGGCTGCCGCCGCCAAGCATGTAGCCTGCGGCGTAGCTGAGCATACGCCCTGTGTGTGCGAGCTTGCCTTTTTTTTCGTGCATGCGTACCCCCTAAATTGGATGTTGAATGGCTTTGAACACAACGATGCTGACGAGGATTGCAACCGCCCAAAGCAGCCCGTAGAGCAGCAGCGCTGTTTTGCTGAATCTTTTTTCGTTGTCCACACCGCACCTCAATCCGCTGTAATGATCGTCGTGTTGTTCACAACGAACCGTATTTGGTTGGCCGCTTTTTGCCTTCTCAGAGGTATTCCCCCAAAAAGGCCGCGGTCAGATCGATATATTCCCGCACCATGGCCGTATCCAAAAAATTGTCGCGCTTGGAATGGGTATCACTGAGTTTTTCTAGGCCGGGCAGGGGGCTGTTTTTTACGGAGATAAACGAGAGAGCCGGGAATGCCTTGAAGGAGCTGGAGTCGGACGGGAAGTGGTTGGTCTGGTAGGTTAAAAAATCCGCGCGGTCAGAATGCGCGCGCACCTTTCGTGCAATGGCAAGGCCTTCCGGGGTGTTGGTGTAGAGCCGGAAGAGGGAGTCGCGCCCACCGACGCAATCAAAATTGAGCAGCAACTTTTGCGAAAGCACTTCCGGCGCAAGGCTCGACAACAACGCCTTGTTAAATTTTTTTGAGCCGCGCAGGCCGCTTTCTTCCTGGTCAAAGAAGACAATGGCAATTTGATCGCGCAGCTCGGGCCGGTTTTTTGCGACCCAATCGGCAATGCCCAGCAGCGCAATGCAGCCGCTTGTGTTGTCGTTAAAATTAAACTTGTTGTCGATGGTGAAGCTGGCGGCGGTGTAGGCAGCCATAAGACCAAGCCAGCCGGCGGCATAGGGCCAGCCATTTTGTTTAAAATGCTTGGCGGTTTTGTAGGCCGCTGTCGCCCCGCCGAACACGGCTGTCAAAATTCCCGCGCCAATCACCCAGTCCGCCGCATAGCCGCGGTCGTTCGTAACATAAAAATTGGGCGCGGTGTAGCCGGTTTTTGGGGTGTCGTAGTGCGCGGTGATGAGGACTTTCGCTTTCCGCTCGTCGCCAAAAATTAGGTTGGTGACTTGCTTAAAATCGCCGTCGGGGCGGCCCTGCCAGCCACGCTCGTTTAAAAACGCACCAACATAGCCAAAAAATTCCCTCTTTACGTCGGGGCTGCGCCGAACCCGAAACTGCGTATTGCCACATAAGTCTTGCTTGAGTTGCTCTAACATGCTGCCATCTCCTTGATTGATAAAATTTAGATCCACTATTCCGCTGGGGGCTCCAGGGCTGCGCGTTCTCCTGTTTTTTCATATCATACTAATCATAGAGAGTAGATATGATTAAAGTATAACATGATTTGCGGAGAATGTCAAGGGTTCAATCAAGAAAGTTAATGGACGTTTTTTGTGGTTTTGTCTGCGCGGGCGGCGCATACACGCCCGGTTTTTCTCATAAAAATTGGAGGTGAATCACAAGAGGGGGAAGGGTATGCCCGGGAACTTCCGGCGGGAAGATATTCGTGTGTTAAAAACGCAAAAGGCGCTGAAGGGCGCAATGTTTGCCTTGCTGCGCACGCGGCGTTTTGAAAAAATCACCGTGAACGATTTGTGCAACGAGGCGCTGGTGAGCCGGGCGGCGTTTTATACGCATTTTGCGGATAAATATGACTTGCTGCGCACCTGTCTGGCAGATATTCGGGAACAGGTGACACAGCAGTTTTTGCGGGCGGCCAAAAGCCGTTCCTATGCCGAAATGGACGCGTATATCGGCGCGAACGAGAACGCCCTCGCAAACCTGGCACAAAACGCCAACGGGGAGCTGCTGGAGATTCTGTTCCAGGCTTGCGTGCCCAACATCGCTCTTTCGGAGGCGGAGCAGCGGCAAAACCGCATGAGCGCCGAACACCAGCTGCTTTCGGCGTTTTGCAGCGGCGGGTTGGTGCACCTTATGCTGTGGCACGCGGCCAACAAACCTGTGTTGGAGGTGCGCAGTGTTGCGGAATATTTGCACAACTTAATGCGGGCTATTATGGATTGGGACGAAAAGAGGAACCGCGCATGAAAAAAGAACACGACACGCACCGGCTGGAACCGGGCACCGGGGTGTATCACATTTTAAACCGGGCGTACCGGCAGTTGGGCAACCCCATTGCGCTAATCGACACCAGCTACAACTTGCTGGCTTCAACACAAAACCCCGTGACGGACGACGCGCTGTGGAACGAGTTGCTAGAAAAGGGCATGTTTCCGCACGAAACAGTCGATTTTTTTAACAGAGCGCATTTTATTCAGGCGGTGGCAGAAAGCGATGTAGTGGCGCTTTTGCGGGAAAGCAGCGTGCCCTACGACCGGGCTTGCGGAAAAATTTTCGACGGCAGTGGCATCCAACTGGGCAGCATTGCGGTGGTGGCGTGCCGCAAACCCTTTGCACAGGGCGACTTTGCCCTGATTGAGACGTTTTGCGCACAGCTGGGCCGCGAAATGCAAGAGAACCCGTCTTATCATATTCGGGAACGTGTGTTTCACGACGCCTTCATCAGCGAGCTGCTTGACCCGCACCCCAACAAAGCGCGCCTATGCGGCCAGGTGGAGGCCCTTTGCCGGAACTTAAAGTCCAATTTATATGTGGCGGTGGCCGATATTTCGCAATATGAGCACACACTGTCGCATTTGGCCTATCTGCGCGACCTGTTTGCCAGCCTGCAAAACGATTTTAAATATTTTATTTATCTCAATAATATTGTGATGCTGTTCAGCACAGACGCGCCGCTGCTGCGTGTGCACACAGACTTGCAGGCGTTGGATGCGTTTTTTCTGCGTTACCACATTTTTGCGGGTCTCAGCGACAGCTTTCAGGATGTGTTCGCGTTGCGCGGGGCCTACCGGCAGGCCATGGCGGCGCTGAACCATGGCATGTGCCGCGCCGGCCCGCGTCGTATCTTCAAATATGACGATTTTCGGCTGGATTGCTTTTTGGACAGTATCAAAGACACGACGGAGGTGCAGGGTTTGTGCAACCCCATTGTTGCGCTGCTGGACAGCGAAGAGAGCTTGTTGCTGCAAACCTATTTGCTGCACGCAAAAAACACGCGCCGCACCTGCGAGCAGCTGGGCATCAGCCGCGAAACCCTGCGCCGCCGCTTGCGCCGATTGCAAGAAACTTATGAAATTGACTGGGACGACGGCAACCTGCTTTTGAGCCTGGCGATTTCGTTCAAGGCGCTGGCTTGCATGGGGGAGCAATAATTCCCTTGACAATCATGGAGGAATTAGCTATAATAGACCCAGAAACGAAACATTGTCACCGCGCATAGGAGGTGCCCCATGGGTCTTGTCTACGATTTGTTCATCAACCGCGAGTGCGAAGATTGTGTTTATGGCGAACTGGATATTCTTGAAAACAAATACTGGTGCACCTTGCACGAAGAATTTCGTTCGGCGCAAGACAGGGAACACTGCCCGGACAAAAAGCAGTGAGGAGACAAAGCTGCCCAAAAAAAGTGATTTTGTTGGAGGGTCGTTAAGCAATCACGCAACGAACCCTAGAGCCATTCATGGAATTTGCGGACATAGATGGCTTTGAAGAGTTGGACGGCAGTGCAATAGCCGAGCAGGAGGAGCGCCAGGAAGGGCAAGTAGAACAGGGGCAGACGGGCAAAATCAAGCCCGGCGGTGAAGCTTGTGAACACAAACACCAGCGCAATAAGCCCCACCAAAATGGTGGAAATAATCAGCGGCCACGCGGCCCGGCTTTGGAGGAAGGGCAGCTTTTGCGTGCGGATCATGTGCACAATGAGA
>JAITBA010000124.1 GCA_031283835.1 Oscillospiraceae bacterium | reverse complement strand
CAGCGCTTGTGCAGGCCGGCATTTGCCCGCGCGCATTGGCCGGCGACATTAGAGAAGGCCCGCTGGCCAACGCCCGCAAAACCGTCGAAGCCGCCGGCTTGCAGCACCAAATTGCGTTGCGCCTTTCTGATGGTTTTTCGTGTTTTGCGCCCGAGGATGCAAGTGTGTGGATTTTGGCCGGGATGGGCGGCACGCTGATGGTGCGGCTGCTGGACGCGGCCCCTTGGTTGTGTGCCCCCGGCACAACGCTTGTGTGCCAACCCATGCGCCATGCCTGGGAGTTGCGCGCGTGGCTTTGTTCCCACGGCTTTTGCATCAACGAAGAACAGGCGTGTCACGACGCAGGGCGGCCCTACCATGCCCTGCGCGCAGTTTTTGGCACGCAAAACACAGACCGCCCGCAAGGGATAGGCTATGCCTACTACGGCGAACTGCCCCAATGCAGGCACCCCGCCGCACAAGAAATTCTTGCGCGGGAACAGCGGCTGCTGCAAACCCGGGCAGCGGCTCTCAAAAAAAACGGGCAGCCCAACAAAAATTTAACAAAAATACTTCTGGATTTTAACGAGGGCGAACCATGACAATTCGTGATGTGTATATGTTCCTGGATAGTTTCGCGCCGTTTGCGACCCAGTTGGGGTACGACAACGCGGGGTTGGAGGTGGGCGACTTTGATAACCCCGTGCAAACCGGGCTGCTCTGCCTAGACGTGACGGCGGACATTATCGCGCAAGCGCAGGCAGCGGGGGCACAGCTGATTATCAGCCACCACCCCGTGCTGTTTGCGGCGCGTAAGCAACTGCCCACCCGCGACCCGGCCTATCTGCTGGCAAAAGCGGGCATTGCGGCGCTTTCGGCCCACACAAACTACGACGCGGCACCCGGCGGCGTGAGCGACCTTTTGGCCGCGCGCCTAAGATTAGCCAACGTGGTTCCCTTAAGCGAAGTGGTACGCACGGGGAACCTTGCCACACCCATAGCACCCGCCGATTTTGCCGCGAAGCTGGCGGCGCTGGGGTGGCACACCCGCTGGTGTGACGGCGGGCAGACCATTGCACAGGCGGCGGTGTGCGGCGGCGGCGGTGCCGGCGAGCTGCACTGTGTGCACGGCCGGGCGCAGGCCTATGTGACCGGCGACGCGGATCACCACCACTTTTTGGACGCACAGCGGCACGGCATAAGCTTGTTTGCCTGCGGACACTTCGAGACCGAAATCCTTGCCATGGAACCCCTCGCGGCACGGCTGCGCGCGGCGTTTCCCGCCATCGGCTGGCGCATGGCCACCGAAAAAAGCGTGGTGCGCCATGCCTAAACCAACGATCACCGCCCACGCGGGTGCCCTTGGCACAAAAGACAACACCCTGGAATCGGCGCTGGCCTGTGCGGCCTGCCCCGGCGTAGACCGCATCGAAGTGGACGTGCGCTTTTTGCCCGACGGCACACCCGTGCTTTTGCACAACGCAGGCGCGCCGGCCACCTGTGTGCGCCTCGAAGATTTGCTGCGTCAGGTGGATTGCAACTATAATCTTGACATGAAAGAAACCACCCATATGCAGCGTATCGCCTCGCTGGCGCAGTCTTACCGGCTAACAGAACGCGCGGTGCTCACGGGTTTGGCGGCAAAAGATATTTTTGCGGTGCAAAGCTGTGGGGTGCCCTATTATCTTAACTGCGCGCCCACGCGCCTGCGCGCAAAAACGTGCGTTGCACAGGCCAAAGCACTGGGCTGCGTGGGGCTAAACATTCACTTTCGCGCCTGCGGCAAGCACCTGGTGCAGCTGGCGCACGCGCACGGCCTGCTTGTGCAGGTGTGGACCGTCAACGGCAAAAAGCACCTCCGGCGCATGCGGCGCATGGGCGTCGACGGCATCACTTCCCGCCGCCCCGACCTTGTGCGGGAGGTGCTCCATGCCCCTTGACTGCCACTTTTTGGATTGTCTGCGGCAAGAACTCAGCGCACAGCTTCTGGGCGCGCGGGTCGAAAAAATTCACCACCCCGCCAAAGACGACGTGGTGCTGCGCCTGCGAACGCGGGAGGGCAAATTTGCGCTGCTGCTGTGCGTGGCGGCCGGGCGCGCCAGGGCCGGTCTGCTCACACGGCCAGCCGAAAACGAAAACCCGGCGCAGCCCTCCATGCTGTGCATGCTGCTGCGCAAGCACCTGCAAGGTGCGGTGCTCTCGGGCCTCCGGCGGCAACCAAATGACCGCATTCTTTATTTTGATTTTGACGGCACGGACGATCTGGGCGACAAAACCCGGCGCACCCTGTGCCTGGAGCTTTTTGGCCGCAGCCCGAATTTGCTGCTTCTTAAAAAAAACGACGTGATCGTAGAAGCGCTGCACCGCTCAGATATTTTGCAGGCGCAAGCGCAGGGCGGCAGGCTGCTGCAACCCGGCGCGGCATACCAACCGCCCGCACCGCCGCCCGGCAACAACCCGCCCCCGCCCTGGCCCTGCCGGCCCGCCCTTTGGCGCGGCAGCAATGGCGTGCCTGTGGGTTTTGGCTGCGCCGGCACGGAGGAACCCGGCGAAATCATCGAAAGCTATTCTTTGGCGCTGGAGCTGTTCTATGCCGAACGGGATGCCGCCGCCCGGCAAAAACAACTGGCGGGCACGCTGCAAAAGAGCCTGGAAAATCGTCTGGCGCGCACCCTGCGCAAACTGGAGGCGCAAAAGCAGGAACTGGCACAGGCGCAAAACCGGGAGCCGCTGCGGGTGATGGCCGAACTCATTTTGGCCAACCAGGCAACGCTGCCAAAAGGCGCAACCGCTTATCGGCTGCCAAATTATTACAACGACAACCGCACGCTGCACATCCCCGTCGACCCCGCGCTGGGGCCCGCGCAAAACGCGCAGCGCTACTACAAACGCTACCAAAAAGCCAAGCGTGCCGCCGCGCTGCTGGGCGATTTAATCACCCAAAGCGCCGCGGAAGCAGACTACCTGGCAGGCATGCTAGATTTTTTGCGGCGCGCGCAGAGCCGCGCAGAACTGGACGCGCTCAAGGCGGAACTGGAGGAGCAGGGATTTTGTTGCGGCAAAAAGCAGGATGTGAAAGATAAAAAGCCCGGCGCAAAAAAGGCCAAAGCCAAGGCTTTGCCGCCCATGGAATACACCACCAGCGAAGGGCTGCGCGTGCTGGCGGGGCGCAACAACCTGCAAAACGACTTCCTTACTTTCCGCACAGCCAAGGGCGGTGATTGGTGGTTCCACGCCCAGGGCATCCCCGGTTCCCACGTGATTTTGTGCGCCGAGGGCAAGGCGGAACCCGGCCCGAAGAGCACAGAAGAAGCCGCCCTGCTGGCCGCCTGGCACAGCCAGGCCCAAGGCCCCGCGGCAGTAGACTACACCCAGGCAAAGCACCTAAAAAAACCGGCTGGCGCCCGGCCCGGCCAAGTGATCTACCACACCTACCGCACTATTTTGGCAAAACCAACAAACGAAAACATTGAATTATTGACAAAAGGAGCACAAGATGGACGCACTTGACATTCAAATTCTGCAAAGCCTGGGGCAAAACGCCCGGCGCAAAGCCTCGGCAATCAGCCAGGAGATCAACCTTTCTGTTTCTGCGGTGATTGAGCGGATCCATAAGCTGGAGGACAGTGGCATCATTCAAAAATATACCACAGCGCTGGACCAAAAGCAACTGGGCAACGATATTTCGGCCTGGATGGAAGTGTGCCTGGAGCACCCAAAATACTATGACGGCTTTGTAGCCCGGGTGCTGCAAACAAATCACATCCTAACCTGTCACTACCTCACCGGCGATTTTGATTTCATGCTTTATATCGTCGCGCGCTCCTCTGAGGCACTCGAAACCATCCACCGGCAAATCAAAGAAATTGAAGGCGTTTCGGCCACCAAAACCCATTTTGTGCTCAAAACCGTGAAGGAACATACCTGCCTGCTGCCAGAAATAGTATAGTATCGGCTATAATACGATTTTTCTATGCAACACATAACCAAACGAAGCGGAGGAGATTGAATGTTTTGCCAAAACTGCGGCGCGCCCTTGGATGCCAACGCCGCCGCATGCGCCCATTGCGGGCAGCCCGCGTTTGTGAATCCGAGCCAAACCCCGCCGTCCAACGCCAACCCCTATGCGCCGCCTTATCCGCCCAGCACCCCACAAACGCCCTATTATGTTGCGGGCACAAACCCGATAGCCGTGCTGGGTTTTGTGTTCACAGTGGTGCCGCTGGTGCCCTTCGCGGGCATTGTGTTAAGCATCATTGGCTGGGTGCAGTGCAACCGCACCCACGAGCGTGGCAAAGGCCTCGCGGTGGCAGGCGTTATACTAAACATCGTTGGTTGGGTGCTGCTAGCGCTGTGCATCGTGCTTTTTGCAGGGATCATTGTCGATAACGCCAGCGATTTTTTACCGGACGAGTTTTATGAATTCGCGTACGCGGCACTGGCAAAATAAGCCGTGCTAAAATTGCATAATAGAGCGGAGGATTCTTATGCGCAACGAAGCGGCCGCCCTGGCGGCACAGCTAACCCCCGAAGAAAAATACACCCTGGTGAAGGGCCTTGGAACCTGGAACACCGCGCCCATAGACCGGTTGGGGCTGCCCAGCATCATGATGAGCGACGGCCCTCATGGGCTGCGCAAGCAAGAAAACGGCGGCGAGAACCCCTTGGGCTTGGGCGACAGCATCAAAACTGTGTGCTTTCCCACGGCGGCGGGCGCGGCGGCGTCCTTCAGCCGGGAGCTGCTCAAACAGCTGGGCGAGACCCTGGGCAAAGAGTGCCGCGCCCACAACTTGAGCATGCTGCTGGGCCCGGCGGTGAACATCAAGCGCTCACCCCTTTGCGGGCGCAACTTCGAATACTTTAGTGAGGATCCCTATCTTTCGGCCGAAATGGCCGTGGCCTACACCCAGGGCCTGCAAAGCCAGGGCGTTGGCGTGAGCCTGAAACACTTTGCCGCCAACAACCAAGAAAAACGCCGTATGACGGTGCAATCCGTTGTGGATGAGCGTGCCCTGCGGGAAATTTACTTTCCTGCCTTTGAACAAACCGTGAAACGCGCCGACCCGTGGACCATCATGTGCGCCTATAACCGGCTGTTCGACGGGATTTATTGCAGCGAAAACAAGCGCCTGCTCACCGAAGTTTTGCGAGAAGAGTGGGGCTTTGACGGCGTGGTGGTGAGCGACTGGGGCGCGGTGAGCAACCGGGCCAAGGGCATCGCCGCCGGGTTGGACCTCGAAATGCCCGACAGCCGCAACCTACACAAAGAAAAACTCATTGCGGCGCTAGAAAACGGAGAGCTTGCGCCGGAAGCCCTGGATGCCGCCTGCACTCGGATCATCGACCTGATTTTGCGGGTGGTGGAGGCCACACAGGCCGACGAAGCCCCCCCTGCCCCGGCAGATAACGACGCCGACCACGCGCTGGCCCGGCAATATGCCCGCGAAAGCATGGTGCTTCTAAAAAACAACGGCGTGCTGCCCCTGCAAAAAGACGCGCAGGTTGCCTTCATCGGCGGGTTTGCCGTGCAGCCGCGCTGCCAAGGCGGCGGCAGCAGCCATGTGCACACCCACAAAGTCACCACCGCGCTGCACACTGCCCTGGCCGCCGGGCTGCCGGTGGAATATGCCGAAGGCTTTGGCGTGCGCGATTATGAATACGACCTGGCCAAAACAGCGCAGGCCGTCGTGCTGGCGCGCCACTGCGATGTGGCGGTGATTTTTGCCGGGCTGCCGGAGCACTTGGACAGCGAAGGCGCCGACCGCAAACACATCGACCTGCCACCCTGCCAAAACGAGCTGATTCGCGCAGTGGCAGCGGTGCAGCCCAACACCGTTGTGGTGCTGTGCAATGGCTCCGCTGTGCGCATGCCTTGGGTCAACAACGCGGCGGCCATCCTCGAAAGCTACCTGGCGGGCGAAGCGGTGGGCGAAGCACAGATCGACCTGCTTTATGGCGAGGCAAACCCCAGCGCCAAGCTGGCCGAAACCTTTCCCCTGCTGCTGCAAGACACCCCTTGCTACGGCAATTTTCCCGGCGGCACGGCCACAGTGGAATACCGCGAAAGCATCTACGTGGGCTATCGTTACTACGACAAAGCCGAAAAAGCAGTGCTGTTCCCCTTTGGGCACGGTCTGAGCTACACCACGTTCGAATACACGAACCTGCGGCTTTCTCGCAAAAACTACACCCCCGAAGACACCGTTGACGTGAGCCTGACCGTGCGCAACACTGGCACGCGCGATGGCGCGGAAGTGGTGCAAATCTATGTGTCGCCCCCCGCGGACGGCGACAGCGAAAGCTTTCGGCCGGTCAAAGAGCTCAAAGGCTTCACAAAAGTGTTCTTGGCGGCAGGCGAAAAAAAGCGCGTTACCATCACGCTCAACAGCCGCGCCTTTGCCTACTGGCACACCGGCACGGCGGGCTGGGTGTGCGCCCCCGGGGTGTACGGCATTCTTGCGGCGGCGTCAAGCCAGGATATCCGGCTGCGCACAAACTTAAAACTGCACAACGACGACGCGCCCGCTTCACCTTATAGGGCGCTCGACCTGCCTGCCTACCGCAGCGGCCAAATTGCCGGCGTGGGCGCCGAAGAATTTGAGCGCGTGCTGGGCTTCACTCTGCCCGCGGCAGATTGCCCCGCCCCCTGTCGTCTGGGTCTCGACAGCACGATTGAAGACGCCGCGCGGCAAAGCCCTCTTGGGCGGCTGCTGTTCAAAATTATCTCGTACGCACAGCCCGTGGCACAGGCCATCACGGGCAACGCCATCGGCGACATCAGTTCCGCGCTCGAAAGCATCCCAGAAATGCCAATTCGCACCATCGCCATGTGGTCCGACGGCCTTGTGAACGCAGAAATGGTCGACGCAATCGTGTCGATGTTCAACGAAGAACACTATCTGCGCTCAATTGCCACCCTAGCCAAAGGCGGCGCGCGTGCGCTAAAAAAGCTGCTGTGTGGCAACAAGCCATGACCATCACCGAAACGTTCGACCTTGTGATTGTTGGCGCAGGGGCCAGCGGGCTGGCTGCGGGCATTGCGGCCTGCCGCGCGCGCGGTGCCGGGCGCGGGGTGCTCTTGCTCGAACGCATGCCGCGAGCAGGAAAAAAGCTCTTGGCCACGGGCAACGGGCGCTGCAACCTGGGTAACCGCCACGCGCTCGCACACCCCTATCACCAAAAAGAATTCGCCACCCCCGCGCTGCGTCAATGCGGCACAGAGGCGTTGGAAAAATTTTTCGATTCGCTGGGCCTGGCCCTGCACGAGGACACAGAGGGCCGGCTCTACCCCCGCAGCAACATGGCAGCCTCGGTGCTCGATGC
>JAITBA010000095.1 GCA_031283835.1 Oscillospiraceae bacterium | reverse complement strand
CGCGCATTGTGCCGCAGGCCGTGCCGCTCACATCGTTTTCCATTCTCTTTGCCCGCTACAAAGGCTTTTTGCGCGCGGCTGTGCAGGGCATTGAAGCACTGCGAACACTGCCGGAAGGCGCAAAAATCCTCGTCTGCGAGGGCTGCACCCACCACCGCCAGTGCGATGACATTGGCACGGTGAAGCTGCCCCGTTGGATTCAGGAAACCTTGGGGCGGCAGTTTGTGTTTGCGTTCACCTCCGGCCGCGAATTCCCCGAGGATTTGGCGCCCTACGACTTTGTGCTGCACTGCGGCGCGTGCATGCTGGGCGAAAAAGCGCTGCAAGGCCGCAGCGCCATCGCCGCGGCCCAGGGCGTGCCTTTCACAAACTACGGCGTGGCCATCGCCTGGCTGCAGGGCATTCTTGCGCGCTGCCTGCTGGACGGACGGCTGCTATAGCAGCGCCACATACTATCTGAAACCGCTATAGCAATCAAAAAAACAAAACAGGAGTAGCACACCATGAAAATTCTTGTCACCGGCGGAACCGGCTACATTGGCTCACACACCTGTGTGGAACTGCTTAAAGAGGGCCACGCGGTGGTAATCCTCGACAATCTGCGCAACAGCAAGGCGGCGGTGCTCGAACCCGTTGCGGCGCTGGGCGGGGGCACGCCGGTGTTTGTGGAAGGCGACATGCGCGACCGACCGCTGCTGGACAGCATATTCGCGCGGCACGCACCCGATGCGGTTATTCACTTTGCGGGGCTAAAATGTGTGCCCGAAAGCATCTTGAACCCACTGGATTATTATAACACAAACCTCTATGGCACAGTGACGCTGCTGGAGGCCATGCAAGCAGCCGGATGCAAAAATTTTGTGTTCAGTTCCTCCGCCACGGTCTATGGCAGCAAAAATTCTGTGCCGTTTCATGAGGAAATGCCGACGGGCACAGCGACAAACCCATATGGCACCACAAAAATCATGATTGAGCAGATTTTGCGGGACTATGCCGCCGCGCAACCGGCAGCCAGCATTTGCCTTCTCCGATACTTTAACCCGGTGGGCGCACACCCCAGCGGCAAATTGGGCGAAAGCCCCAACGGCGTTCCCAACAACATCATGCCCCTCATTGCCGACGTGGCGCGGGGCAGGCTGCCGGCACTGCAAATCACCGGCACCGACTTCGAAACCCCCGACGGCACCGGCGTGCGCGATTATATTCATGTGGTGGATTTGGCCCTGGGGCACATGAAGGCCCTGGAAAAAATTTGCGGCTCCACCGGCGTTTCGGTCTATAACCTGGGGACCGGCAAAGGCGTGAGCGTGCTGGAACTGGTGCGTGCCTTTGAGCAGGTCAGCGGTGTTACGCTGCCAAAAGTCTTCGCGCCCTGCCGCCCGGGCGATGTCGCCGTGTGCTATGCCGACACTTCCAAAGCCGCGCGCGAACTCGGCTGGAAGGCGCAACGCAGCGTGGACGACATGTGCCGCGACACGTGGAATTATAGCCGATTAAGAGAAGATCTGATAAATTAGGGCTTGCAAAAGCACCCTTTTTATGATATATTGACTGCTGAAAACGCGTATTGGCACTACAACGACATGGGAGGAACTGACAAATGAAACAAAACCTGCTACGCCGCACTGCCTTGGCCCTGGTGCCGTTGCTGGTGCTCGCCCTGTTCTTTGGCTGCAAAAAGGAGGAACCTGCTGCGCCCACCACCGACGTCACTACTTCAGAAGTGTTTACCTTCGACTACAACCCCAGCGAACTTGACACGACAACAGAGACAACAACAGAAGAGCTCACAGACCCAACGCTGCCTACCGCCGCACCGGTGAACGCCCCCAGCCGCACCACCACCACGCAGCCCACCACCAAGGGCGACTTTTGGGGCTTTTTGACCAAACCCACCACCACCAAAAAAACCACCACCACCAAAAAACCTGCGAGCACCACCAAAAAGCCGGTCGCCACAACCACCGCCCCCGCCACAACCACCAAAAAGCCGGTGCCCACCACCATCCCTTCGGGCAGCGACAAAGCCACCACTACCACTGCCCCCACCACAATCACCACCGCCGCCCCCGTGAAGGTGTCGGGCGTGCAGTTCACCGGCGCGTCCAGCTACACCCTCGACGTTGGCAGCACCCAGCAGCTGGCCTGGACGGTGTTGCCCGGCAACGCAAGCAACAAAGATGTCGTTTTCACCTCCAGTTCCAGTGCCGTGGCAACCGTTTCGCCCAGCGGCGTCGTTAAGGCCATTGGTGAGGGCACCGTCGTTGTCACCGTCCTCACCACCGACAAAACCGCCGACCGCAATTATTCCGACACCGTAACGGTGACTGTGGAACCAATCCCCGTCACACGTATCGAAATTTACGGCTCCGACACCGTAAAAACCGACAAATCCATCACGCTCACCGCCAAACTCTTTGGCGAAGGCAACAAAACCCCCACCAATTCCGGCGTCATCTGGTCTTCTGGCGACGCAAGCGCAGCCACAGTGAACCAGAACGGCGTGGTCACCGGTGTCAACGTTAGCGACGGCGTCGCCATCACCTGCACCTCCAAGGGCAACCCCGCCGTTTCTCAAACCGTAGAAATCCGCGTCACACTATAAGAAGACCACGCGGCAAAACAAAAAAGCGCCAAAAAGGCTCTGCTTTTATTCCGGCATCGGAACTGCGATAAAAAGCCCCCTGCGAACAGATCGCGGGGGCCTTTTCGCTATTCTGTTTGCCGCTTTTTCTTTTTAAGAAAAAGTAGGGCGGTAGAATTTGCGGTTTTCCATGGCCCAGATTTTGTTGGTGAAGGCACCGGGGGCGGCGACGGCCAGGGCGGCGTCAACTTCGTTGATACGCGCGTCAAGAAGGTCAAGCTGCGAAAGCACTTCGGCTTCCAAAAAGAGCGGACGCACGGCCGCGCCGAATTCCGGCTCGCCGTGGTGCGAAATCAGCATGTGCTGCAACAAAAGCAGGGTTTCCTCGGGGGTGTGCAGCTGCTTCCCTTTTTGTTCAAGGTAGACCGCGCCGCTCACCAAGTGGCCCATGAGGTTGCCGCGGCGGGTGTAGCCGGACGCCAAACCCGTTGCGGGCACCTCAAATTCGCTGCATTTTTCAATGTCGTGCAAAATCGCCCCGGCAAACAGCAGGTCGGCGTTGAGGTTTTTGTATAGCCCGGCCACCGCCTGCGCCAGGCGCAGCACCGAAAGCGTATGCCACAGCAACCCACCCCGCACGGCATGGTGCAGCCGGAACGCCGCCGGCCAATAAAGCAGCCGCTCCTCGTTTTCGTTCAAAATATCCAGCACCAGCGCCCGCAAGTGCTCGTCCTCAAAACGCTCCGCCGCGCCCCTGATTTCTGCCAGCATGTTGGCGGCGGGAATCGGCGCGCAAGGCACCAATTCCTCCATGGGCACAGTGTCCTTGTCGTTCACCAGACGGATGCGCTCCACGCGGAACTGATCTTGCCCGTTGTAGACCTGGAGCACGCCCCGCACCTTCACAATGGCGCCGGAGGTGATGTTGCTGTGCGTTTCCGGGCGATAATCCCAGAATTTGGCGCCGATTTCTCCCTCGGCGTCTATCAGCGACAAATCAAGATAAAGCTGGCCTTTTGCGGTGGTTTTTTGCTCGACGGTTTTGGCGATGCAATAGCCTTCCACGGCCCCGGTGGTGGCGTTCGCGGTGATAAAATGCATAATAACTCCCCTTATGTGTGTTTTTAGTGGCCGCTGACGAACCCTGTGCCGTCAAGATGATGCCGCAGGGTTCGTTGGCGGTTGCGCAATGCTTTCTAGGGCGTGTTGACACTATCCGAAATGTCCAGATTTTGAGCGGATTTTTTGCCGGGCAAGGCAATTTTTTTGCAGTCATACTTTCGTATTACAAAAAAATTAACGCAGAACGGCGGA
>JAITBA010000082.1 GCA_031283835.1 Oscillospiraceae bacterium | reverse complement strand
GTGGCCGACGTGCTGCCCGTCACCCGCACCAATCTGCGCTACAAAGTGCTGGTGATTTGGAACGGCGCGGCGGAACTGCGCACGGCCAGGGGCTTGTTGCTCTATGTGGCGCTGCCCGTGCTGGGCGCGGCGTTGCTGGCGGGCTGCGTGATTGCCATTTGCGGCGCGGTCAGGCGCAAAAAGCGGCGCGCTACCCGTGTCGATACACAGCAAGACGACGAAGCCGCACCGTGGGTGCCTGATACACAGCAAGACGACGAAGCCGCACCGTGGGTGCCCGGCACACAGCAAGACGATGAAGCCGCACCGCAAGCGCCCGGCACACAGCAAAGCGATGAAGCCGCACCGCGGGTGCAGCGGGTGCAGTTTGACGACGACGACGATGAGTTGCTTTTGCAGACGACGCTGCTGGTGGCGGAAGTGGAACGGCAGCGGAAGGCCGCGAAGAAAACAAAAACTAAAAATGCCGACAAGGAGGATTTGGAATGGATCAAAAACTATTTAAAGTAGAAAAATATACCGTTAGAGCCGCAACCGCGTTGCGCAAATGGCAAGCTTGGTTTCCGCTGGCACTGGCAGGGGTGACGCTGCTGGCGGGGCTGTTGCCGATTGCGGGCGTGCCTTGGCTAAAACTGCATTTGAACGTGTATGGGATTACGTCGCGCCTGGCGCTGTTGCAATTTTTGCTGTTTCCGCTGGCACTGGGCGCTACGTGGCTGCTGGAAAAATTCGCAAACAACTTTGACCGCTACGCCAAGAGCGTCTATGCCATTGCGGCGGCGGTGCAGGTGGTTTCGGTGTTTTTTCTTTCGTCGGTTGCGGGCCGCCAGCTGGCGGCGCAGTTGCTGGCAACACAGTCGCGCCCCGAACTGTTGCCCCAGCGGTTGGGTGTTGGATTTTATTTTTTGCTGGTGCCCACCGTGGTGTTTTTGCTCTACAGCGGGTTGCGGGTGCTGTTGGCCCCGGTGCAGCGCAAAGCCCGGAAGAAATTCGACGTGGGCGCAACCCAAGACGTGGTAAATCATGGGCAAAACCCATTCGATTTTTCCCGATAATTGGAGTATCGCTTTAAAACGCGAACAATAAAAGGAATAAACACGCTGTGCTGTGTTGAAGCGCGGCGTGTTTTTGTGCTATAATTGCATGGAACAATTGATTGGCGCAAATCAAAATTTGAACAGAGAGAGGATTATTGCATGAAAAAAACATTGCGAATTTTGGCGTTGCTGTTGACGGCGGCACTGTGCCTGGGGATGTTCGCCTCCTGCGGCGGCCCCGGTGTGGAGGACCCCATCGAAGCCGCCGACTTGCCCTCCGACCGCACGCCTCCCGACCCCAACGGCGTGCTTGCCGACGAAGGGGCGAAGATTGCTTTGCTGCTTTGCAGCGCCGGCATGCGCTCTGCCTCGGCGCGGGCGCTGTGGACGGTGACGGAGACCTTCGCGAAAGAAAATGGCATTGCGGAAAGCCGCCTGGACTGGTATATGCTGCCAACGCCTGCGGACATTGAAAAGCAGCTGGACGAGATTCTTGCCAAGGGCTACCGCGTGGTGGTGAACAACAACGGCCTGCTGAACGATTACATCAAGAGCCGCGCAAAAGACTTCCCCGATGTGCGGTTTGTTGCGTTGGAGGGCTGGTTTGCGCCGAAGGGCACGTTGCTGGACCCGGCGGAATACGCGAACCTGACGCAGGGCACCGTGCGCGCCGAGGAATCCGCGTTCATTGCGGGCTATCTGCTGGCCGGGGCCACAAAAACCGCGAAGATCGGCTTGCTCAACGGCACACCCAACCCGCCGGGGTTCCAGATGGAGGCGGGATTTAGGGCGGGCGTGGCCTATGCCGAGCAGACGCTGCAAAAAACTGTCGAAATCAAGACGGAGTATGTGGGCAACGGTTTTGACCGCACAGGCGGCAAAAACGGCGCGGCCGCGCTCTATAACAGCGGGTGCGACATCCTGTATCTTTGTGCGGGCGGTGAGACCGACTGGGGCGCGCTCGAAACCGCCGCGGAGCGCGGCAAGCCGGTGGTTACCGCGGGCCACACGTCGTATCTTGCGCCGGGCAGCGTGGTGGGCGAGGTGCTCAAGAGCAAGGACCCCGTGATCAAAGGCATTTTTGAAGCGCTGCTGCAGGGCGAGCAGGTGCAGGGCGTGCAAAACCACGGCCTGACCGACGGCACGACCGGTTTTAAGCCTACGGCTCTGAGCGAAGAATTCTTTGGCAAAGATTTGCTGTTGAAGCTGGACGACGTCGTTAAGGAAATCAAGAGCGGCGCCATCGCGATTCCGCAGGACTTGACAGAAGCGGGATAAGCACGTTTGACACAGCCACACAAACAGCCCCTCCGCGAGGCGATTCGCGGGAGGGGCTGCATTTTTTTGCGGGGCGCGGGCACTTGCGCTTTGGGCGCTTGCTACGACGCGGGCGGGTAGCGTTCGAACACAGCTTCGCCGGGGGCCGCGGGGCCGCGGGCGGCAAGAAGCGCATCCACCGTGACAAAGGTGTAGCCCTCGGCCTTGAGAACCGGAATGGCGCGGCGGACGGCTTCGATGGTGGAGGGATAAAGGTCGTGCATGAGGACGATGCTGCCGTCGAAGGTGTCTTTCATCAGGTGACGATAGACTGCGTCGGCGTTGCGAGATTTCCAGTCGAGGGTGTCCACGCTCCAGATGAGCACCGGCATGGGGATGGCGGCGCACACGGCTTGGTTTTGCGCGCCGTAGGGCGGGCGGAAGGAGGTGGGAGGCCGGCCGATTATTTCATCGATGA
>JAITBA010000069.1 GCA_031283835.1 Oscillospiraceae bacterium | reverse complement strand
CCGCGCGCGGGTTTATTTTGATTATCTGCTGCGCTACACCTGGAACTGCCCCTGGGGGCGGTTATATCGACGGGAATTTTTGGCACAAAACCGGCTGCGCTTTTTTGATACCTACCTGCGCAGCGACGAAGATATGGTCTTCACCTACTGCCTGTTTGGGGTGGTGGCGCATGTCGAATTTTTGCAGCAGCCGTTGTATTACTACCGGCAGGTGGCGGGTTCCCTCACGGCGCAGGGCTTGCACCGGCCCGAAAAAATCCTCCAGCGCGCCGAAGCCCTCCACTGCACCGCGCAATATCTGCAAACAAAGAACCCGGCTCTCGCGCGCAAAATCATTCCGCCCGCCGCGTTTTTATACATCCGCTACGCCTGCGCGGAGTGCTGGTTTTATCCGGACAAAAACACGCGCCGCCGCGCCAATGCCGTGCTGCGCCGCCTGCGGCACAACAAAACCTTTCGCCGGTGGATGCTGCGCGCAGCGTTCAGCCGGCAAGGCGTTCGCTGGCACGACCGCCCTCTTGCGCTGTGCTACGCGTTGGGCGGGGCAAACATCTTTTATGCTCTGCGCCGGCACTTTTAATTTTTAAAAACAACCCAAGCAATCGCACACAAAAAAGCGCGGCCCGTCGTCCAAATCACACCGCCCAATCAAAACGGCCAGGCGGCCAACAGTTCATTGATTGCGACGGCGTTTTCGTCCGTGCGATATTCTTTGGTCAGCGCCGCCACTGTCACGTCAAAATCGTGCTGCTTCAGTTCCCACAGGCATGTTTCGCGGTAGCGGTCAAAATATTCGGTGGCCGCCTTGCGCATATTAATCCCCCGGGCCACAATAAAAAAGCCCGGCTGCTCCAGCAGCGTGAGTTTGTTTCTGTCAAGCCCCCGCAGCTCTTCAAACAATTTGTCCGGGATATCGGGCTGGCCCTTTTTCACCTCGGTGCTGCTGGGGATCATGTAGCTGAGGGTTTCCTTATAGACATCCTTCTGCGCCAACTCCACAAAGTTAAGCTCTGGCGCAGCGTTGGCTTCTTCCACCATTTGGGCAAGCTTTCCCCGCGCGGACGAGACCTCTTTGTCCGTCATGGGCAAGCTTGTGCCATCCTCCTGCGGCACGTTGAGGAACACACGCACGCCCTCATAGGCCACAAAATTCCCATAAAAATAGGACTCGATGGAGCTTTGCGGCGTTTCGAGCACGCCTCCTTCGCCATAGAGCACGCGGAACAGCTGCTTGCGCGCCGCCTCGCCCCGCAAGGCCAGCCCCAGCGTCGGCTTGTCCACCCCAATCGAGGTGTAGTAGTTCCCATACATGCGCCAATATCCCACAATTTTCTGCGAAAGCTCTAGCTTCACCAGCTCGTCAAACCTTTGACCCTGGTTGTGCAGCTCGCTGGTCACCGCCACATATTCGGCGCACCGCCGCGCCGTGTCCGCTCGCAGAGCCTTCAAGTCCTGCGGGCGCCCTTGTCGGTTCACCGCCGCGTCTTGCAGCGCCTGCGCCACAAAATAGCTATACAGCCCCCTCGAAACCGGCACGCCCTCCACCTGCAGCAGCCACCCGGCGTCCTTGGGCACCTGCATTCCGCAAACCGAAACCAGCGCCATGCAAACCGCCGCCAGCAGAATCGTCGTCTTTTTTGTCCAGTTGTTTCGTGTGTGGTTCATGGTCTTACCCCTATATTTGTTCGCTTATGCAATTGCCACGTCATATCCCTGCTCTTCGATAGCCGCGGCAATCTGCGCCGCCGTGGTTGCCGCCGGGTCAAATTCCACCGCCGCCCCGCCAAGCCAAACCGTGTATTCCCCCACCGGCAACGCCGCCAGCGCTTCCGTCACCGCCGCAATACAATGCGCGCAGGCCATGCCCTCAATGTTGAGCGAAATCTTTTCCATGCTGCTCTCCTCCTTTAATCATTCGTTTTTCAGCCTTCGGTCATTCCCTGTCCCGATAATACTGCGTCTTCGGCTTGGGGTGCGGGTTGTCGTCCCACAGCGTTTTGGCCACAGGTGCCCAGTGCTCGGCATAAAAGTCGCACTTGGCGCACAGGTCGTCCACATCTTCGGGGGCCTGCAAATCGGTGCTCTTGGAGCCGGTGGTCTTCACCAGTGCGCGCAGGGCGTCGGGGTTCTCGAGCATGGGGCAGGGCCGCAAGTGGTTGTCGCTAAAGGGCTGGCCCTTATAATACGCCTGAAACAACGGCCGCTGCAGCGCCTCAAGCAGCGTGTGTGCGCGAATATTCGAATCGGAATAGTGAATGAACACGCAAGGCTCCATGTCACCCGCCGCATTGATGTGGAAGTAGTTCCGTCCACCCGCGATGCACCCGCCCACATACTCCCCGTCATTCTGAAAATCCATGACGAACATGGGCTTGCCGTTCTTTGCGCTCCGCACGCGCCGCAGCCACCGATACATCTGCTGCCGCTGTGCCGGTGTGGGCAGCAGTGCCGGCACGGCGTGCGCCCCCAGGGGCATATAATGAAAATAGAACCCAAACTTCACGCCCCGGGCAATCATTTCGTCCAAGAATTCGTCGCTGGTCACCGTTTCGAGGTTGTCGCGGGTGTAGCAAACCGAAATGCCAAACAGACATTTTTCGCGATGCAGCAGGTCAATGGCCTCCATGCTCCTGGCAAAGGCCCCTTCGCCGCGCCGCGCGTCGTTGCTCTCGCTAAAGCCCTCCAGCGAAACCGCAAAGATCACATTGCCCAGCTGCTTGGTCTTTTGCACCAGCGCCTCGTCAATCAGCGTGGCGTTTGTATAAATCAAAAATGTGCAGTTTTTGTGCTTTTCTGCAATTTTGAGGATATCGTTCTTGCGAATCAGCGGCTCCCCGCCAGTGAGCATATAGACGCGGGTGCCCAGCGCCGCGCCCTGTGTCACAATGGATTCCATCTCCTCCAGAGTCAGGTTGTCTTTGTGGCCATATTCCCCCGCCCAGCAGCCCTTGCAGTGCAAGTTGCACGCGCTCGTCGGGTCAAAAAGAATTTGGAACGGAATGTTGCACTTATATTTTTCGCGGTTGCGGCGCACCCGCCGGGTGCCGTTGGCAATGCCCAGCCCCAGGCTCAGCAGCAGCCGGCGCAGCGCGGCGCGGTCCACGTCGTCAATCACGCCCCGCGCAAAGCGATTCCACACGTTCGTTTCATCCTTTGCCCCGGACAAAAACGCCTCCATGGTTTTTTGCGGAAATGTGTGCCCCGAAAGCGTATCCACCAGCCGCACCAACCGCGCCATTCCGGCCGGCTTTTTGTCGATGTAGCGCAGCAGCGGCCGCAGCGCCACGCTCGCGATGCCTCGCTGTGCGGTTTCAAAAAAAGTCATAGTCTTCTCCTCAAATCTTACTTCTGTTAGGCATGCTTTTGGGTTCACCCGCATTGCAGCGCGCTTTTGTTGCCCACATACATCCGCAACGCCTGCGGAATGCGCACACTGCCGTCGGCTTGCAGGTTGTTTTCGAGGAAGGCAATGAGCATGCGCGGCGGCGCCACCACGGTGTTGTTGAGGGTGTGGGCAAAGTAGTTGCCCTGCGCGCCCTTGACGCGAATGCCCAGCCGGCGCGCCTGCGCGTCGCCCAGGTTGGAGCAGCTGCCCACCTCAAAGTATTTTTGCTGGCGCGGGCTCCATGCCTCCACGTCAATGCTTTTCACCTTCAAATCCGCCAGGTCGCCCGAACAGCACTCCAGGGTGCGCACAGGAATCTCCAGGCTGCGGAACAGCTCCACCGTGTAGGCGTATAACTTGTGGAACCAGTCCATGCTCTGTTCCGGCTCGCACACCACCACCATTTCTTGCTTTTCGAATTGGTGAATACGATACACACCGCGCTCTTCAATGCCATGAGCGCCCACCTCCTTGCGAAAACAAGGGCTGTAGCTTGTGAGGGTCTGGGGCAGGCTCTCTTTGGGGTTGATGGTGTCGATGAATTTGCCAATCATGCTGTGCTCGCTGGTGCCAATCAAATATAAGTCTTCGCCCTCGATTTTATACATCATGTTTTCCATTTCGGCAAAGCTCATCACGCCCGTCACCACGTTGCCGCGAATCATAAACGGCGGCACACAGTAGGTGAAGCCCTTGTCAATCATAAAGTCCCGCGCGTAGCTGAGGATGCCCGCATGCAAGCGCGCAATGTCGCCCACAAGATAATAAAACCCGTTGCCGCTGGTTTTGCGCGCCGCGTCCAGGTCAAGCCCCGCAAAGCGTTCCATGATTTCTGTGTGATAAGGGACCTCAAAATCCGGCACAACGGGTTCGCCGTAGCGCTGTACCTCCACATTTTCGCTGTCGTCGCGGCCCAGGGGCACGCTCTCGTCAATGATGTTGGGAAGCGCCAGCATGCGTTCTCTCACGCCTGCGGCCAGCAATTTTTCCTGTTCCGCAAGCTGCTCGAGCGCCGTGCCAATGGCCAAAATTTCGGCCTTTTTGGCGTTGGCCTCTTCAAATTTTTTTTGAGCCATCAAGGCCCCAATTTCTTTTGAGCCTCTGTTGCGCCCGGCGCGCAGCTCCTCGGCTCTGCCCAACGCCGCCCGATACTCCGCGTCCAGCGCAATGACTTCCTCCACCAACGGCAGCTTTTCCGCCTGAAATTTGCGCCGAAGGTTCTCCTTCACCGCTTCGGGGTTGGCGCGCACAAATTTAATGTCCAGCATAGGGGGCTCTCCTTTTTTTGATAGGTATCGCCGATTGAGTATGGGCTGTTGCGAAGGGGATTATGCAAGAAGCCGCCAAAGCGCGAATCACGCGGCGTCGCCCGCACCGCCCAACTGCAGCGCCAAATATTTCAAGTCCTCTTGGTCAAAAAAATCGATGGTCAGTGTGCCGCCCGCGCCCTGATTGCTCACCTTCACGCGGCGACCCAGGGTTTGCTCCAGGCTCAACTGCACCTCGTCAAAAAACGAATCGCGCCGCGAGGGCTGAAAGGGCGGCGGGGCCGTCTTTTTTTCGCCCTTGGGGTGCAGGCGATCGTTGTTCATCTTTTTCACAATATGTTCCGCGTCGCGCACGTTCAGCGCACCTTCGGCCATCAGACGCGCGGCCTCCGCCACGTCGTCCGCCTCCTGCAAGCCCAGCAGCGCCCGGGCATGCCCGCCGGTGAGAACCCCTTTGCGCAATTCGTCTTGCACCTCTTTTGGCAGGCGCAGCAAGCGCAGCGCGTTGGCCACCGCCGAGCGGGATTTCCCCAGCCGTTTGGCCACGTCGTCCTGCGTGAGGCGGAAGGTATCCATCAGCAACCGATACCCCAACGCTTCTTCCATTGGGTTGAGGTTTTCGCGCTGCAAATTTTCAATCAGCGCGGCCGCCATGGCCTGCTCGTCGGTCAGCTCGCGAATCACCGCGGGGATTTCGCTCAGGCCCGCCATGCGCGCGGCCCGCCAACGCCGCTCCCCCGCAATAATCTGATAAACCCCGCTGGGCATGGGCCGCACAAGAATCGGCTGCAGCACGCCGTTTTCGGCAATGCTCTGGCTCAGCTCCGCCAGCGCCGCTTCGTCAAAATCTTGCCGGGGCTGGTCCCGGTTGGGTTCCACATCCATGATGCGCAGCTTTGCGCTCCCTGCCCCCGCGGTCTGTTCCTCCAGCCCGCCGTTGTCCTCAAACAAGCTGTCAAGCCCGCGACCCAAGCCGCCTTTTTTTGGTGCCATTCAGTTCTCCCCATCCTCCTATCAATTTGTGCCTGTTGTTTGCCCAAAAAGCGCACGCAAAATTTTTGAGCCCTCGCCGGCTATGCGCCGTTGTTCACCAAAAATTCCCGCGCTAGCTCCAGATACGAAAGGGTGCCGCGGCTCACGGCGTCGTAGTACATCACCGGCTGGCCAAAGCTGGGTGCTTCGCTGAGGCGCACGTTGCGAGGGATCACCGTGGAATACACCCGGCGGGGGAAGAAGCGTTTGACCTCGTCCACCACAGCCTGGGTAAGGTTGAGCCGCCCGTCATACATGGTGAGCACCACCCCTTCAATGTCAATCAGCGGGTTATACAGCCGCTTCACCTGGCGCACCGTGCCCATCAGCTGGCTAAGACCCTCCAGCGCAAAGTATTCGCACTGAATCGGCACCATCACGGTGTCGCTGGCGCAAAGGGCGTTGATGGTGATAAGCCCCAACGCGGGCGGGCAGTCAAGAAAAATGAAGTCGAAATCATCCCGCACCATGGCAAGGGCATGCTTGAGCTTGGTTTCGCGCTGGGGCAGTTCCACCAGCTCCAGCTCCGCGCCTGCCAAATTCATGCTGCTGGGCATGAGCCACACGTTGCGGAACGTGGTGGGAATCACCGCGTTCGCCGCCTTCTC
>JAITBA010000053.1 GCA_031283835.1 Oscillospiraceae bacterium | reverse complement strand
AAACTTTAGCCGGACGATTGACGGCGGGTTGCAATTGCTCGAGAAAATGATCGCGGACGCAAACGGCAAAGAACTCTCTGCCGGCGATGCGTTCAAGCTCAGCGACACCTATGGCTTTCCAATCGACTTGACCAAAGAGATTCTTGCCGAAAATGGCATGTCTGTTGATTTGGAGGGGTGCAAGGCCCTGGCGGCGGCGCAGCGGGAGCGCAGCCGTGCCGCCCGCAAAGAAGCTGGCGGCTGGGATTCCGAAGCGCGGCTTGACACCAAAGGCTTGCCCGCCACAACTTTTTTGGGCTACGAAACCGACGAGGCCGAAGCGAAAATTCTTGCGATTTTTGTGGACGGCGAAAGTGTCGACAGCGCCGACGACGAAGCCGTGATTGTTCTTGACAAAACACCGTTCTATGCCGAAGGCGGCGGCCAGTGCGGCGACACAGGCTGGTTGCATTCTTCCACACAAATCACCGCCACCACCAAAACCCACGACGGCATTGTGCTGCACCACGGCACGGCCGCAAACCTCAGTGTGGGCGACACAGTGCGGGCCAAGGTGCACCGCAACAACCGCACGCAAATCCGTGCCAACCACACGGCGGCGCACCTGCTGCAGGCGGCGCTGCGCAAGGTGTTGGGCAGCCATGTGGAGCAGGCGGGGCAATCTGTCACGGCGCACAGTGTGCGGTTCGACTTCACGCACTTTCAGGCGCTAACCCGCGAGGCGCTTTCGCGGGTAGAAACGCTGGTGAACGAAGCAATCTGGCAGGCGATTCCGGTGGAAACCGAAGTGCTTTCGCTGGAAGAAGCGAAGGCCCGGGGGGCAATGGCGCTGTTTGGCGAAAAATATGGCGGCATGGTGCGCATGGTGCGCGTGGGCGATGTTTCGCTCGAACTGTGCGGCGGCACACATGCCCGCAACACAGGCAATTTGGGCGCGTTTTTCATCACGAGCGAGGGCGGTGTGTCTAGCGGCGTGCGGCGCATTGAGGCCGTGACGCAGGCGGGTGCGGTTGCCTTCTACCACAAAAAGCAGGAGAATATGCAACGCACGGCAAACGCGCTCAAGGCCAACAGCGAAGC
Source organism: Oscillospiraceae bacterium (assembly GCA_031283835.1). Lineage (GTDB taxonomy): Bacteria > Bacillota > Clostridia > Oscillospirales > Acutalibacteraceae > WRMQ01. The sequence goes on along the minus strand of JAITBA010000053.1, from coordinate 4,767 downwards.
GGATTTGCTGGAGCGCGCCTTTAGCGTGGCAAACCAACTGCGAGACAGCGAAAAAGCCCTTGCGGCCGCGCGCAAAAAGCTGAGCGGCTATGCGGTGCAGACGCTGCTGCAAAGCATGGAAACGATTGGCGGGGTGCGGTTTGTGGCAGGCGTACTCGAAGGCGCGGACGCCCTGCGCGGCGCGTGCGACATTGCCAAGGCGAGCGGCGACGACGTGGTGGCGCTCTTTGCGGCCGTGAGCGAAAAGGGCGGGCTGCAATTTGCGGCGTCCGCCGCGCCGGGGGCTGTTGCGGCCGGGGCGCACGCGGGGAACATTGTGAAGGCGGCGGCGGCGGCCTGCGGCGGCAAAGGCGGCGGCAAGCCCGAAAGCGCCATGGCCGGCGGCCGGGAAGCCAACAAGCTGGAAGCGGCGCTTTTGGCGGGCAAAGCGGCGCTGCAAGCGATGCTATAAGTTAAAAAAGTGATGCGATCAATCAAGGAGGGCGACGATGGCGGATTGTGTTTTTTGCAAGATTGCGGCAGGGGAAATCCCCTGCAAAAAGGCCTACGAAGACGAGGAAGTGCTGGCGTTCCACGATATTCATCCCGAGGCGCCGGTGCATATTTTGCTCATCCCCAAGGCCCATGTGGCTGCCGGCGCGGCCGAAATTGACGAAAGCAACAGCGCGCAGGTAGCCGGGTGCCTGGTGGCGGCGGCCAGGCTTGCCAAAGAATTGGGGCTGACGGAAGGGTTTCGATTGGTGACCAACAACGGGCCGCACGCATGCCAAACGGTGCCGCATCTGCACTTTCATCTGTTGGCAGGCAAGCAGATGCGCGCCAAGATGGACTGATATGTTTTTTTCAACGCTTAGTTTACAATATTTTTGACACCGGGGAGAATGCCGATGGCCAGACCGTTTGCAGTGTTCGGCTTTTCGATGTTCTTTGTGTGCGTGGTGCTGTTTTTTTTGCCGGAGGAAGCAATTTTTGCGGTGCTGACGGTGCTGGCCGTGGGGCTGGTGGTTGCGTTGACCATGCGCAAAAAAGGCGATAACCCAAGCGTGCCGGCGGCGTTTGCGTCGGGGCTGCTGGCGTGCTTGCTGTTGTTGGTGCAACTGGGGCGGTTCTACTACCCTTCGTTGGGGCAAACCGGAGAAAAGCTGAAGGTTCGCGCGCAAATTGTGAGCAACGCGGAGCACAAGTACGGCAAGTATTATTACCAGTTGCAAACGCTGACAATCAACGGCGAACAAAAACGGCTGCGGTTGCGCTTTACGAGCAACTACCCGGTGTATGCCGAGCCGTATGACGAAATCAGCTACACCGGCACGATTTTTGCGCTGGGCGAGGAAGACCCCGAGCGCGCGGCGTATTACAAATCCAAAGGGATGTATTTGGGTTCGTTTGCGCAAAGCTTTGGGGAGGATCGCTATGAAGTGACGCGCACCCACAGCCGGCACCCCATGAAGGCGGTGCTGTGGATGCAACGCAACCTGCGACAGCAATTGACAGACAGCTATTCCGCCACAACGGGCGGGTTGCTGGCCGGGATGCTGCTGGGCGACAAAAGCGGTTTGCGCTGGGCCGCGCAGGAGGAATTTCGTTCGGTTGGGATTTCGCATTTGTTCTCCGTTTCGGGGTTGCATGTGTCGCTGTTGGCGTGGTCGTTGTTTAAAGCATTAAAGATGATGCGGTGCAAAAACGGGCTGGCCGTGGGGTTGAGCGCCGGGTTTGTGTTGCTGTTCATGGCCATCACCGGGTTTTCGTCCTCTTGCGTGCGTGCGGGGGTGATGATGTGGGTGCTGCTGGGCGGCGAGCTGGGCGGCCGCAAGGCAGACAGCCTGAATTCCCTGGGGCTGGCCGCGCTGGTGCTGTTGCTGCCATCGCCCTTGGCGGCGGGGCAGGTGGGGTTGCAGCTTTCATTTGGGGCCACGCTGGGGATTATATTGTTCCAGGGGCGGTTTGCCGCGCCGGTGCGGCAGTGGGCAAAAACGCTGCCAACGGGGTTTCGGCATGCTATCCGGCCGGTGAATGAGGGGCTTGCCGTCACGGCGGCGGCCACGGCGCTCACGCTGCCGGTGCAGCTGCTGCAGCTGCCGGGCGGGGCGTCGCTGCTCACATTTTTGGCCAATTTGTTGTTCGTGCCGCTTTCGGGCGCGGTGATGATATTGGGCGGGGTTTCCGCTCTGACGGTGCGAATTCCCTTTTTACACGTGCCGCTAAAAAACCTCACGGAGCCGTTGGGGCAGCTGCTGGGCAAGGGTGTGCATGCCCTTGCCGGGGTGCCTGCGCCCATGATGCGCGGCAACGGCGCGGCGGCCTTTTTAATAGCGCTGTGCGCGTTGATTTGTGCGCTGGCACTAACCTTGCGCTTTTTGCAACGTCCGTTGCGGCTGCGGTGGGTGGCGGGGAGCCTGTGCGTAACCCTGCTGCTGGGGTTTGGGGTGCCGGGGCTGCTTGCACGGGGGCAAACAAAGGTGGAACGCCTAGACACCGGGAACGGCTACGCGGTTCTGGTCAGCCAAGGCGGCAAGGCGGCGCTGTTGGGCTGCGGCGGCGACGAATTGCCCGCGGGGGCGGCAAAGCGGGCGTTGCAAGCGTTGGGCACGCGGCAGTTAGAACTGCTGCTGCTGCCGGGCGACGAACCGGCATTTGCGGCGGGCGCGGCGGAACTGCTGCGCGACGTGGGCGTTGGGCGGCTGATGATTGGCGGCGAAGGAGCCGAACAAGCGGTGCCTTGGCCGGGCTGCACAGTGACATATTATCAACAGGGCGGCACCCGTGTGTGCTTGGTGCAAAGCAAAACGGGCGCGTGGGTGGTGCGGTTTTTGGGCAAAATACCGGAACAATGGAAGGAGGCGACGCCAATTGGCGGTGATTGATGCGGACGCGTGCAGGCGGCAGATAAAAGAAGGCAAGCTGGCGCGGCTCTATGTGGTGTGTGGCGGCGAGGATTACCTCAAGCAGCACTATGTGAACCGGCTGTGCGAGACGGCGGTGGAGCCGGACTTCCGCGATTTTAACTTTCATCGGTTCGAGGGGAAGGAGATTGACCTAGACACGCTGTCGCAGGCGGTGGAGGCCGTGCCGCTGCTGGGCGAACGAACTTGCGTGCTGGTGCGCGATTTTGCGCTGGACGGTGCGAATGCCGACGACGCGCTTTTTGCTTTTTTTCGGAACTTGCCGGCGCACGTGGTGCTGGTGTTCTGGATGGATACAGTCGATTTTTATCCCAAAAAAGCGAAGAAAGTGCTGCTGGAGGCTGTGAACGCCGACGGACACATGGTGGACTGCGTCAAGCCCGAGGCCGCGCAGACGCTGCGCCTGGTGCTGGCGGGACTCAAAGCCCGGGGCTGCACAATGGACCAGAGCACGGCGAAATATTTCATCGAAGCGGTGGGCAGCGACTTAAACGGGCTGCAAAACGAGATGGAAAAGCTGTGCGCCTTCGCGGGGGGCGGCGCCGTCACCCGGGAGCAGGTGGACGCCGTGTGCGTTAAGACCGTGGATGCCCGCACGTTCGACATGGTGAACCACGTGGTGGCGGGCAACGGCGCGGCGGCCTTGCGCCTGCTCGACGAGCTGTTCCGCCAAAAGGTGGCGCCGCAAATGCTGCTGGGTTCGCTGGCGGCAAACTTTGTGGATTTGTTCCGCGCGGGTGCGGCGCAGCAATCGGGCCGCCGGGCAGAAGAACCGGCGAAACTATTCGACTACAAGGGCAAGGCCTTTCGGCTGCAAAACGCCGGACGCATGGTTTCTAAGTTGGGCATGCCGCGCATTTTGCGCTGCCTAGACCTGCTTGACCAGGCTGACCGCCGCCTAAAAAGCGGCGGCATAGACAACCGCCTGGCCATGGAGCTGTGCGTGTGCGCTTTATTAGACGCTAGGCAGTAGATCATTTTTGCGCAATCGCATCAAGAAAGGCGGCACCATGGCAGAAGCGGCGCACGACAAAATCCCCATAGCACAGGCGATTTTTGTGGAAGGCAAGTACGACGCAATTCGGCTTGGCAGCCTGTTTAAAGCGCTGATTGTGCCGGTGCATGGGTTTCAAATATATAAAAACGATGCGTTGCGGCAGTTGGCCGGCCGCCTGGCGGCACAGCGGGGGCTGGTGATTGCCACCGACAGCGACGCCGCGGGGCTGCAAATTCGCAATTATCTGCGCGAAGGCTTGCCTGCGGGCAGGGTTTGGCATGTGGTGATTCCCACTGTGCCCGGCAAAGAAAAGCGCAAGACAGCGCCCTCAAAAGCGGGCACGCTGGGCGTGGAGGGCATGGAAAGCAGCGTGCTGCTGCGGGCCTTTGCGCCGGTGATTGCCGCCCAGGAGGGCGCGCCGCCGCCGGAAAGCATTGACAAAATGACGCTCTACCGCGACGGGTTTAGCGGCAAAGAGGGGAGCCGGGCGCGCTTTGCGGCGCTGCTGCGAGCCCTAAACTTGCCAGAACAGATGACGGTGAACACCTTCTGCGCGTGTGTGGGGCCGGAGGCTTATGCACGGGCTTTGGAGCGCGTGGCAAAGCGGTAGACGGGGCAATTTTTGCTTTTGTTCACATCAAAGCGTTTTATCGTATTGCGAGCAGGTTTGACGCGGCGCGGGCTAAACAAACAATGCTTGTTGCCATATCAAACAGCTATAACGGAGGGATCGTATGCGCATTGGCCATGGATACGACGTGCACGCGCTGGTGCCGGGGCGCGCGCTGGTGCTGGGCGGGGTCAAAATTCCGCACAGCATGGGGCTGCTGGGGCACAGCGACGCGGATGTGCTTGCGCACGCGATTA
>JAITBA010000224.1 GCA_031283835.1 Oscillospiraceae bacterium | reverse complement strand
GCGCGCGGTTCGCACAGGGCGCAAAGCATCTCCCGCGGTTCCGTCGCCTCGCCGCACCAAACACAGCGCCGCGGAAAGAACCACAGCCAGAGATGCTCCAGGGCCTTGTGTTGGCGGTTGTTCATGGCATTCAACTCAATCGGCTATAAAAAGCTGTGTGATGGTCATCCATCCGGGTGCAAATCGCAAATCACTTTTTGGCCAGCGTTTTCATCTGTGCGGTCAGTTCCTCGGGCGTGAGCAGGGCCGTGTGATCCAGCTCGCGGCACAGCGCCTCGCATTGGGCACGGCTTTGCTTCGGCATGCCGCAGTCTAGCGCGATCACTTCGGCGCGGCACAGGTCGCCCATGAGCCCCAAACGCAACCGGGCCGCGCACAGCAGGCCCGCAATGTCTGCTTCGGCGGCGGCAGGCGGAATAACTACCACAAGCCGGCCGATAGCCTTGGGGCGCAAAGCCAACAGCAGCAACAAATACAGCGACGACACAATGCCAGCCAGCACCAGCACAACCAGCAAGCAATACACAATGGCATTTATCACAAACAACACTCCCTTTCGTTGCAGTATATGCAAAGGGAATGCGTTGCGGTGCAAGGCGTTCTGCCGAACCGTATGTTTGAAATAGGGTGTGAGCCGGCCTATAAGCCGAGTTTTGTCGTTGATGGCAATCATTTATCTTGGCATGGCATTGCTGTCATGCTCCTGCCACCCGTTGGGAATGGGTTGCGCCGAGCAAGCGCTTCGGGGCCTTGCGGCCCGTTTTTCCCGGTCGGTGTTGCGCCGGATAGGGTTTGCAGGGCACTGCGGTTCCCCGCGTGCCGGTGAGCTCTTACCTCGCCTTTCCACCCTTACCAGGCCAAGACTTTGGGTTTTAGGCATTGAATTTTGAGAATGTTTGCCCGCGCGTTTTGCGATAAAAAAGCAGCGCATGCAGTGCCTAAAATCCAAAGCCTTGGCCTGGCGGTATTTCTCTGTTGCACTTTCCCTAAGGTCACCCTCGGCGGCCGTTAGCCGTTATCCTGCTCTGCGGGGCTCGGACTTTCCTCACGAGGTTGCCCCCGCGCGACTGCCCAGCCGACTCACTGCTTTATTTTAACCTATTTTGAGGGGAATGTCAAGAAAAAATGCAGATAGCGCGATGCCAAAATCCTTGCAAAGACACAGCAAACACACTACGCCGGCGTGATTTTGGATAAAAACGCCAATGTAACGCGTGCCGGCCCAAAAAGAAGGCTTTACAAATTCAAAAAAATACAGTATAATAATAGAATAGAATCATTTTCAAAAATCACAAAAGGAGCAGAGTACATGAAAGTAATTGCGGCAGTGGGCAAAAACGGCACAGGAAAGGACTTTTTTCTGGAGTACATTGCAAAAAAGTATGCGCTACCGATGGTTTCGATCGGCGACGTGGTGCGGGAATTGGCGGCCAAGGACGGGCTGGAGTTGACCCGCGAAAACCTGCACAAAACCAGCCAAAAATACATGGGACAGTTTGGCCAGACGTTTTTTCCGGAGCAGATTGTGCGAAAAATTAAGGAAAGCGGCGCGCCGGTGTATTTGGTGAGCGGCGTCCGTCCGTTAAGCGACGTGCAGTTCCTTAAGGCGCGGTTTGGCGCGGATTTTTTGCTGGTGGACATTATGATTAGCGACGATGAGGTGCGTTACGCGCGCATGCTGGCCCGCGGCAGCGCCCGCGACGGCGGTAGTGTGGAAAAACTTCGCGCGTTTGACGCAGGCGAAGAAGAAATTTTTCATACCAGCGAAAGCGAGAAACTGGCGGATATTACGATTTTGAACGACGGCGGTGTGGAAGATTTTTATGCGGCTATTGAAAATTTTTATGCCGCGCACATTGCCTGAAAAATAAATATAAAGATGCAAAATGCAAAAATTGCAAGGAGAAATGCATGAAAACCTACAAGTTGGCGGTCATTAAAGGGGATGGCATTGGGCCCGAAATTGTGGATGAAACCCTGAAAGTGCTGGACAAAACCGGCGAGCGCTTTGGGTTTGGGTTCGAATATTTGCCCTGCAAAATGGGGGGGGAGGCCATTGACGCCACAGGCGTGCCCCTGCCGCAGGAAACCATCGACGTTTGCAAAAGCGCCGACAGTGTGCTGCTGGGCGCGGTGGGGGGCGAAAAATGGGATACGCTGCCCGGGCACCTGCGCCCCGAAGCGGGGCTGCTGGGCATCCGCGGGGCGCTGGGGCTATATGCGAACTTGCGGCCCGCGCGCATCTTTGCGCCGCTGAAGAACGCCTCACCCATCAAGAGCGAAATCATCGGCGAGGGGCTGGATATTCTGGTGGTGCGGGAGTTGACGGGCGGGATTTATTTTGGCGAACGGGGCCGGCGCGAGGTAAACGGCGCGGCGGCGGCCTACGACACCGAGCAGTATACCGTGCCGGAAATTGAGCGGATTGCGCGTGTGGGCTTTGAAATGGCGCAAAAGCGCGGCAAAAAGCTCACCAGCGTGGACAAAGCCAACGTGCTGGAAAGCAGCCGCCTATGGCGCGAAACAGTGATTGCGCTGGCAGCGGAATACCCGGATGTGCAACTGAACCACATGTATGTGGACAACTGTGCCATGCAACTGGTGCGCAACCCCCGGCAGTTTGATGTGATTGTGACCAGCAACATTTTTGGCGATATTTTAAGCGATGAAGCGAGCATGATTAGCGGCAGCATTGGCATGCTGGCCAGCGCCAGCCTGGCCCGGGGCAGCTTTGGGCTTTACGAGCCGATCCACGGTTCCGCGCCCGACATTGCGGGCAAGGGCGTGGCCAACCCCTTGGCTACCATCCTTTCCGCCGCGATGCTGCTGCAATATTCGCTGGGTGAGCCAAAAGCCGCCGCCGCCATCGAGCGGGCGGTGAACGAAGTGCTTGCAACCCTGCGCACGCCGGATATCTTTGAACCCGGCTGCCAAAAAGCGGGCACGATTGAAGTAGGCGACGCGGTTTGTGCGCGCCTTTAGCCGCTTGCGTCAGCCGACCATTGCCGTTCGCCTTGCGCAAAAAACTTGTCGATATTTTTATTGCGAAATAATAGCAAAAGACCCCTGCGATGTGATTCGCAGGGGCTTGTTGCACGCACAGCGCAGCGGTTATGCCTCGCCGCAGATGGATTCGAGGAAATTCACTTCTTGGGCGACGCCGTCGCTGCCAATGCGGAAGGTTTTGATCTCGTGCTTGCCAAAGTCGCTCCAAAAGGCGGCACCTGCCTGGGGCAGTGCGATGGAAACGTGTGTGCAGGCCTTGCCCTGCGTTTCGTAGGCGCGCACGATTAGGTCGCCGGAACCATCTTCGCAGTGTTTGTAGGCCGTGAGCAGGATGTTGGGTTCGTCAATTTGCACAAAGCTCTGCACCGGCGGCAGATCGCCCTGGTGGTAGCTCTCCTGCACCACCGACGGTGCGTTGTTGAGACACGCGGCCTCGCGGGTCACATCACTCTGCTCTGCTTCGCCCTCGTGGGGATAAATTGCCCAAACAAAACGTTGCAGGCCTTCATCTGTGAAGTTGAATTCGCGGTCGGGGCGGCTGGCATTGTGGTCGGCAAAAATCACGTTGCGCAGCGCTGTGAGCCGAATTACCGCGCCCGGCGCATCAAAGCTATACTTCGAGTCGCTCATCACCGCAATGCCGTGACGCTTGCCGTCGCTGTCGGTTACTGTCACATCCGCCCAGTTTTGGCCTGGCTCCTCCTCGCCGTTGCAGGGGCGCTTGAGGAAACCACCGGGAATTTCGTAGGTGGAAATCGCATCTGTGCCTGCAAGCGGCAGCGGCAGCTTCAGCATCGTGAAGGGCTCCGTCCACAGCGCCTTGGCTTCCACAACGATTTTTCGTTGCCCTGCCGCCAGGCCAAAACGCTGCAGCAGCGTGCTTTTGCCAAATTCGTGTTTAACCTCCATCACCGCGCGCAGTGGCCCGTTTTCTGTCAGCCGCATGCGCACAAGCCGCATCGTGCCCTTAATATCGTGAAACTTGAAAACACCGTGCGCCCATGTGTCCGCCGCAATATCGTTGATTACGGTGGGAATTGCAAGGGGTTCGCGGTTCACCGTGCGCCCGGCTGCTTTGTCGGTCAGCGTGATGCCGCCGGTGGCCGGGTCAAAATCGGCCCGCAGGTGCTCGTTTTCGAGGAAGAAATCGCCGCCGCGCACCGCTGTTTCGGCCACGGCTTCGGCGTCCCTGCCAATCCACACCCAAAAGAGCGCATAGCCCAGCGGCGGCACTTTTGCAAGGAAGAGTGTGTCCAGCGGATCTGGGCCGTCGAAGCGGGAGGCACGCACGTTTTGGAAGGGCACAGGGTTGTGGGCGGCGTCCTCCACCCGGCGGGAAGCCCCCCAGGTTTGCACGGGGATCTCGCGCGCAAAGCCCAGTGCATTAAAGACCACCACGGGCCGCGGAAATTTGCTTGGGATGCTGTGGTGCCGCAACTCCTCTGTTGGCGCCGAAACGCCCGGCACCCAGGTATCGATGCGCCGCGTGAGCCGCAGCAGCGCCTGGTTGGTTATACGCGCGGCAATTGTGCATGCGTGCCCCATGCTGTCCCGCACATCTTCGTATGCCTCCATGATGGAGCAGCCGCAAAAAATATCGTGGAATTGATTGAAGAGCACGTCCTCCCAGGCCTCGAGAAGTTTTTTTGTTGCGGGCACCGTGCCCAGTTGCCGTGCCGCCACGGTGTCAAACGATTCGGCAAAATAAAGCGCCTGCTCCGCGCGGCGGTTTAGCTGCTTCACCATTGAGGTTGCGCTGTAGCAGCCGCTGGCGTGGTGCTGCAAGTCCTCCTTCCACACCGGCAGGTCCAGCTCGGTAGCCAACAGTTCCTCAAAAAACGCGTCCGGCGAGCTAAACTTTAGTTGGCTAAAACCCTGGTGTTCCATTTTGTCCACAAGATGCGCCAAATCGGCCTTGGTCGGGCCGCCGCCGTGGTTCCCCACGCCATAAAACAAGCACAACCCATGGCCAACTTCTTCGCTACGGCGCTGCAAAAAGTCCACCGCGCTGTCGATGCTTTCTTTGCCCTCAAGGCCATACCCCTGCGGCAGGCGATAATTCAACACCCGCGAGCCGTCGGGGCTTTCCCCCCAAAAGGCGTTTTCGGGCGCGTTGGGGTTTTCGTCGGGGTTGGGGCGCATCATCACATAGGCCGTCATGCCCGATTTTCGCAATAATTGCGGTATCATCGCGTTATGGCCAAAGGAATCTACGTTATAGCCCGTTTTGCAGATGCGGCCAAATTTCTCCCAATAATACAGTTGGCTATAAAGCGCGTGGCGGGCAAAGCTTTCGCCCGAAGGCATGTTGCAATCTGGCTGCACCCACCAGCCGTTAACAGGCACCCATTTTCCGGCTTGCACCGCCTGCTGGATTTCTTTAAACATCGCCGGGTCAATTTCTTCTACCCATTGATAATAGGACGCGGAGGAGCAGGTGAACACGAAGCCAGGGGTTTCGTTCATGCGGTCCAGCGCCGAGCGGAACGTTTGCAGCGCCTCGTTGCAGCCCTCTTGCCAGCGCCAAAGCCAAATGGGGTCTAGGTGCGCGTTGCCAATCATGTGGATACTACGCATAAAAATTCTCCTCAGCTATAAATAGTCTTCTTTATTATAGCAGGTTGAGCGAAAAAAGCAAGCGAAATATCAAAAAAAACCCCCTCAAAAGAGGAGGCAATTCTCTGTGCTCAAATGCGATAATCGCCTTCGATCGCGTCCATCAGCCCAAATTTTAGCAGAATCTGCTCCAACCGTTCCTGCGTCATGGGTTTTGGAATGGTGAAGTGCGTGTTTTGGTCAATGACTTTGGCCAGGGCGCGGTATTCCTGCGCCTGATGATCTTGCGGCGCGTATTCGATTACCGTTTTGCGGTTGATTTCTGCCCGCTGCACCACATTGTTGCGGGGCACAAAATAGATAAGCTGTGTGCCGAGTTCCTCAGAAAAGGCCTCGAGCAATTCATGTTCTCTGTCTACGTTGCGGCTGTTGCAGATAATACCGCCCATCCGCACGCCGCCTTTTTGCGCAAATTTGGCAATCCCCTTGGCGATGTTGTTGGCGGCGTAGAGCGCCATCATCTCGCCGCTGGCAACGATATAGATTTCTTTGGCCTTGCCTTCGCGGATGGGCATGGCAAAGCCGCCGCACACCACATCGCCCAAAACGTCATAGAACACATAATCCAAATCCTCTGTGTAGGCGCCCAGTTGCTCCAGCAAGCCAATGGAGGTGATAATTCCGCGCCCGGCACAACCCACGCCCGGCTCCGGCCCCCCCGATTCCACGCATTTGATGCCGCCAAAGCCTTCCCTCATAATGCCGGAAAGCGTCGCGACGTCGCCGGTTTCCCGCAGGGTGTCTAGCACCGTGCGCTGTGCCAGTGTTCCCAAAAGCAGCCGGGTGGAATCGGCTTTGGGGTCGCAACCCACCACCATGATTTTTTTGCCGCCCTCGGCAAGGCCGGCGGTTAGGTTTTGGGTGGTGGTGGATTTGCCGATGCCGCCTTTGCCATAGATTGCAATTTGCCTGATTTCCTTTGCCATATCCAAACTCCTTATATCGTGTATTCCGGCGGGGGAACCCTGCTGGCCAGACGCAGCTTTTTGAGAATCCCCCGCCGCGGGGATAAAAATGCCGAACTGCCGCGATGCCGGGGGTGGGGCAGTTTTAGAGCAGTTCCACGCCCGTGCGCCGCGCGTCTTTCGGCAGATTTTGTTAATTTTTTTAAAATACGCAAGTATTTTGGAAAAAATGCCCTGTTCGGCAAAAAATTGCTCAAAATCGGGACGGTGCAGACCCTGCATGCCGGTTCTAAAACGGGAGCGGCACCTCTTTTTTTTGCGGCATCACCCGTGAGAAAACGTATTTTCCAACTGCACCGGGCGAATATACAACGCTTTTGAAACATCGACGCCGCCGGGAACGCCCGCCGCGTCGGCACGGCACCGCTGGCAATGCCGAAACACCTTGATATGCGTCTCCGCTTCTTGCCGGGTTTTGCTGATAAGCTCACAACCGGGAGCCGAACACCACGCCAGCTTGTGCTGCGGAAGCAGCGGGATAATATTATAAAGTTTTGCGCCCGCCTCGCTGACCGTTTTTGCCACGCACGGAACATGATGCGCGTTGATTTCGGGTATTAGCACCGTGTTGACTTTGATTGTAATCCCGGCCGCCGCAACCCTTTTGATTCCCGCAAGTTGGTTCCGAATCAGAATTTCCGCCGCCTCTCGGCCTTCATATCGCTTGCCGTGGTAGGTGATGCTTTCGCAAATTTGCGCCTGTATCGTGGGGTCGACCGCGTTGACTGTGACGGTAAGAGAATCGATGCCAACTTCGATGATTTCGTCGGCAAAATCTGGCAGCAGCAGCCCATTGGTGCTCATGCACTTGATGATGCCGGGGAATTCGGCTCGAATCAACCGGAAGGTTTCCAGCGCATAAGGGGTTGCCAGGGTGTCGCCGGGGCCCGCCACGCCCGCTACGGCAATTGCAGGGCACAAAGCCACGGCCTTGCGCACCATTGCCGCCGCTTCGTGGGGGGCGATAATCGCGGCGGTCGCACCGGGCCGCTGGTCGATGTTGTTCAGCTTGCGGTTGCAAAAATTGCAATGGATATTGCAGCCGGGGGAAACCGGTAGGTGCACGCGCCCTTTGTTGGACTTTGCCCCCACCGAAAAACATGGATGGGATATCGTTAGCTCTTCAAGACTGGTGCTCATGGGG
>JAITBA010000193.1 GCA_031283835.1 Oscillospiraceae bacterium | reverse complement strand
TCTCCAAACGAACGGGCTGCTCCCGCGTAAAATCGACGCGCTGACGAACAAAGCTGGTCAAAACAGACGACACAATGCCCAGCGGCAGCAAAATCAGTGCGCCCACCATGATAATCTGGTAATCGCTCAGATGAAAAATATCGCGCAGGGCCATGAGCGCTACGGGCAGGTTCGAAACGCCCCATCCCACCTGGTAGCCCATGTTGGTCCACACCGAAACACGGCCCCGCTGCTGGCTGAAGGGGCTGATGCCCGCGCGGATTTTTTGCTGGGCCACGCCGTCCATCGTGCCAATGATGTCCTGGGCGCAGTTGCAGGCGATGAGGATGCCCACGTGCTGCCAGTCACTCAGGCCGCCGTCGAACAGCTTTGCTACGTTGAGCACATTGACTGTGACGGCGGAAATGCGCATAATCGTGCGCAGCGTATTGATACCCATGCGCTTGCGGTCCATCCACGCGCCAAGAAACGGGTCATTTGAGGCATCCCACAGGGAGGAGATAATCCCTGCAAGGCTCAGTTTTTTCAGGTCAATGCGATAGACCTCTTTATAAAGAAAATCTTGCCGCCCGGTGAAACCGCTAGACATGGTGCCCAGCGCCTTGCTCGCCGCAAATAGCAACAGTTCCCACGGGGTGATGTGCCCCTCCGGGATATCCATCCCTTTGAGCCACGCAATGGGGTGGCGCAGGCCCTGCCTAATATTCGCCCAGGTCTCATTCGGTATTTTCTTCATAGGCATCCCTCTCATAGCACTTTGCAAAAAACGGTTTTTTCGGCGTTCTTCGTTGCTGCTTGGCTCCAAACCGCGCGGATTTGCGAGGAGGACTAACGAAAGCCCCAGTCACCCTTGGGGCAAAATTAAAAGCCGCGGCGGCACCAGCCGTAGCCGGCTTCGGGAGACGCGTCTTCGGGCATGGCGGGCAGCGAAAGGCCGCCGTCAACTTTGAGGGTAACGCCGGTGATGAACCGCGCTTCGTCGCTGATGAGGAAGACAATGGCGTCGGCAACTTCGCCGGCCATGCCGCAGCGGCCCAAGGGAATCTGTTGGAACCACTCGCGCTGCAAGTTGTTTGGGGTGTCGGGGCCGCGGGTGCTGGTCATGCCGGGGGCCACGCAGTTGACGCGGATGCCGTATTGGCTCAGCTCCAAGGCTTCGGACTCGCACGAGCGGACAATGGCCGCCTTAAGCCCGCCATAGACCTGATCGGTAGGGTATACGCAGTAGGCATGGGTGGACGCGATGTGTATGATGTTGCCGGGAATTTTTTGTTCGATCATATGCTTTGCCGCCGCGCCCGCGCACAACAGCATGGCCCGATAATTGCAGGCATAGACCTCATCAATGTCCTCGGCGGTCAACTCCGCCATGCGGTAGTGCCGGGTGACACCCGCCACAGTGATCAGGGCATCCAAGCGCCCTAGGTCGGCAATTGCCCGGCTGACAACCGTTTTTGGCGCGTCTTTTTCCTGCATCACCGCTTGGTAGCAGAAACAGCGCCGCCCCAGACCCCGAATTTCCTCCAGCGTGGCCTGCGCGGCTTCTTCGCAGGTGTGGTAGGTGAAGGCGATGTCGTAGCCCTGCCGGGCAAGCTTGACGGCCGTTGCATGCCCAATACCCCGGCTGGCACCAATCACCAGCGCCGTTTTTGCTTGTTGTTCCATGCATACCTCCCAAGAATTCGATTTTGCCATCATTATAACACACAAAACAAAAAAATGCAAACAAAACAGTGAAAAAGATGTGGCCAATCGCGCATGCAAAAAAAAAATTTGGCACCGCGCTGTGCGGGCACATTTTGAAAAAATTTTTCTTGACAACCCCTTCAAAACCTGCTATAATATCCTATACCGCATGTTGTAGGCCTGTTAAGTGGGGTTATTCTGCCTCCGCCCGGCAACAGCGAGTCCAAAACAAAGCGAGGAAACCACATGTACGCCATTATCGTAACCGGCGGCAAGCAGTACAAAGTCGCCGTGGGCGACGTTGTTTTCATTGAGAGACTCGGCGCGGAGGAAGAAGCCGAAGTCACCTTTGAGCAAGTTGTTGCCTTGGGCGGCGAAGACGGTATTAAAACCGGCGCCCCTTTTGTCACGGGTGTCACCGTCAGCGCCAAGGTGCTCAAAAACGGCAAAGCCAAAAAGATCAACGTGTTCACCTACAAACCCAAAAAAGGGCAAAAGCGCGCTATGGGCCACCGCCAACCCTATACCAAGGTCGAAATCACCGCGATCAACGCCTGAGCGTGTCGCCTCTATTGATGAAAGGATGAGTTATTATGGCACATAAAAAAGGGATGGGCTCCACCCGCAACGGCCGCGATTCTGCGTCCCAGCGCTTGGGTGCCAAGCGCGCCGACGGCCAGTTTGTGCTGGCAGGCAATATTCTTGTGCGCCAGCGCGGCACAAAAATTCACCCCGGCAACAACGTGGGCAAGGGCAAGGATGACACCCTCTTTGCCACCATCGACGGCACCGTGAGGTTTGAGCGCTTGGGCAAAGACCGCAAAAAGGTCAGCGTTTATGCCAAAGCGGCAGAATAATTCTGCGCAAAAATGCCCTCCTGGTTCGCCGGGAGGGTTTTAATTTGGCACGCCAAAGATGAGCCGCGTTCGTTTGATTTAACACACACCAAAAGCCATTGGCACGCGTCGAAAGCCGTGATTCAAAATCTTAAGAACCCGCGTTCAGCTTCTGTCTGTGCCAAAAAACGCGTTTTGAGGTGCCCCATGACCCGCGTTCTGTTCTTCATTGAGTCCCTCGGCGGCGGCGGAGCCGAAAAAGTGCTGGTACACCTGGTCAATTCCCTTGACCGGGCACGGTTTGATGTGACGCTG
>JAITBA010000150.1 GCA_031283835.1 Oscillospiraceae bacterium | reverse complement strand
GTGCTCGTATTTGGTGGTTTTTGTTTCGGAGGAAAGCTCCGTATGCCCCTCAATCTGCCCAATCACCGTCAGGCAGTGCACCAGCCCCTTGCGGCCCTCCAAAGTGATGCTGCCCACCTCCGGCTGGGTGCGGCAGTCGCGGTTGTTCCGTTCGTCCCGCGGCTCCTCTCTCTGCTCGTCCGGAAGCGCGTCCGGTTCAATCGTAATTTCGGGCGGCATATATTCGCTGCTTTTCCCCTGCGGCATCGGTATTTTCTCCTGTTCTTCTTATTATAGCAATTGGCATTTGCGTTGGATTTGCGCGGGTTTTTTAGTCCGAGCACGGAAAAAAGCGCAGTAATACTTTCATATTGCGAGCATTTTTGAAACGGTGCGGGCTAAATAAAGACCGCAAATACAATGCTGAATGTCTTGTGGAACTGCTATATAGCAGTTAGTTTGCCCGGGAATTTGTATTTATAGCCTAAACCGTTCCGATTTTGCGCGGATTTTTTGCCGGAAGACGCGCGGCGAACGGGTGCGCGTGCAGATTCTTAAGTATAAAATGATAGGACGGCATCAAAAACCCAAAATTTCTCAATGAAAAAATATGATAAAATTTCATTTCGGCGTGAATACTATGAATGCTTCCCAAAAGAGAAGAGAAATGCAATAGAAATAACGCAATAGGAGTGAAATGCATATGTCAACCGCCAAATCCACGGCAAAACCCAGCGCGGCCAGCAAAACGAAGGCCGCCAAAACCCTCGCCAACGCAGGCAACAGTGCCAGCGCCCGCAGCAAGGCCGCCAAAACCCTTGCAAATGCAAGCAGCCGCAGCACCGGCAGTGCCGCAAAAGCCCCGGCGAACGCAAGCAACCGCAGCACCGGCAGCGCCGCAAAAGCCCCGGCGAAGAAGCCCGCTTCCTCCGCAAAGCCCAGCGCGGCCAGCAAAACCCGCGCGGCCAAAACCCTCGCCGGTGCCCAAAACAGCAGCAGCGCCCGCAGCAAGGCCGCCAAAACCCTCGCCGGCGCCAACAGCGCGAAGCCAAGCCCTTCGGGCAAGAGCAACACCGCCAAAAAGGCCCCGGCCAAAAGCAACACCCAGGCGCGCGGCCGCGTAACCCAGCTGGCAGCCCGCCAGGCCACCCAAACCGCCCTCAAGCAATACAAGATGGAAGCGGCAAAAGAGCTGGGCATCAGCCTGAACGACGGCAAAAAGCTCACGCGCCAGCAAGCCGGGCAAATCGGCGGCCGCGTAGTAAAAAAAATGGTCGCGGCCTACGAGAACAGCAAATAAGCAGAATTGCAAAAAACAAACCCACCGGAGCAGCAGCTTCGGCGGGTTGTTATTGCCGTTTTGCGGAACCGGTTTACAGTGCCTTGCGATAAATCGCCAGCACATCCTGCCACAGCAAGGTTTTAAAATGGCCCTGACCATATTCGTCGCCAAAAGCCGCGCCGGTGGCCTTTTTTGCCATTTCTTCCAGGCGCGCGCCGTCAATACCCAGCGCCGTCAATGTGGTGGCAAGGCCGATGCGCCGATAAAACGCGCGCAGACGGGCAATGCCTTCGCGAATGTCCGCTTCCACATCGCGGCTGGGCTGCACACCCATTACATTGTGGGCAAATTGCCCAAAGATCGCCTGGTTTTCGGGCGCAACGGTTTCCATCCAGTTGGGCGTGAGCACCGCCAGGCCCGCCCCGTGGGGGATATCATAGATAGCGCTTAGCTCATGCTCCATGCCGTGGCAGGCCCAGTCCTCCTCGCGGCCGCGGCCCAGCAAATCGTTGTGCGCCAAGCTGCCGCCAAACCCGATTTCGTACCAGGCGTCCACATCCTGCGGGTTATCATACACTTTTACGGCATTTTTAAGAATCGCCCGCAGCACACCCTCGCACAGTTCGTCGGTCACATCGGTGTGCTTTGTTTGGGTAAAGTAGCGCTCGAAGATGTGGCTCATCATGTCGGCCACGCCGTTGGCAATCTGGTTTTTGGGCAGTGTGCAAAAATACGCGGGGTTTATCACGCTGAGCACCGGGCGCACCGCGTTATCTGTGTGGCCGTATTTCAGCTGCGCCTCCTCGTTGGTCACCACGCACGACGCGCTGGTTTCGCTGCCCGCGGCGGGGATGGTGAGCACAGTAGCCACGGGCAAAGCTTTGCCGGTAACGATATCGTCGTTGAACAGCGCCCACACATCGCCCTCATAACACACACCCAACGCAATGGCTTTGGCAGAATCGATCGCGCTGCCGCCGCCCACGGCCAAAATCAGTTCCACACCCTCGCGCCTGCACAGGGCAATGCCCTCGCGCACCAGACTAAGCCGGGGGTTGGGCACCACGCCGCCCAACGTAACAAAGGCAATGCCCGCATCCCGCAGCGACGCCGTCACAATAGCATACAGCCCGCTTTTTTTGATGCTGCCACCACCATAGTGCAGCAACACTTTCTTTGCGTAGGGTCGCAAATAAGCGCCGATGCCGCGCTCTTCGCCCTTGCCAAAATAGAGATGCGTAGGAATTTGAAAATGAAAATTTTCCATGCGTGCATTCCTCCTAAAAAGCATGGCTTCGTCGCCGGATTCTGTGCACAAAAACCCGGCGACTTATTGGGGTTGACTACGCGTTTTTTAAAACACGCCCAGCAGTTTATAGCTCGGATTGACACCGCGTGCGCGGTCGAGCGAGGCAAGCATGAAGGATACGTCCAGTTTATCCGAAGATTTAAACTGGTCGCTCCAAGCAAAAATGCCGGCTTCGTAACCGATTTGGATGTAGCGGAAATAGGGATCTGATGGTTGCACAAGGTAGTTGTGGGTCTCCTCCGGGAAAGGGGTGCCGTCCAGGTCGTAGGACACGACAAGGATTTTGGCCCATTCGCCATAAGAAATCAGGCCCGCCATCAATTTGATGGGCCCGCCGTCCACCATCATGGGCGAAAAACTCGCCAGCACAATCACAATGGCCAACAGAATTGCGTAAAAAGGCTTCATACGTCACATTCCTCCTCATTGCTTTCTTTGCGCCTGTGGCTTGCAAAAACGCAACCCCTGCCACAGCACTGTATTCATTATAGCATGGCCAACACGGTTTTGCAAGTGCTATTTTAAATTTTACTCCTCGCTTTTGCGCTGTGAACTTCAGCGTGAAATCCACACACGTTTCGTGAACAGGAATTGACAAATTTTTCAAAATGATTATAATAAACTTGTGTATTGGAATAATATACCATGGGATAATATACCAGTTGAAAGCGAGGGTACGTAATCATGCGAACAAAAGCAAACCGCCGCTGGGGCACGGCGGCGATGGCGGTATGCTTGCTGGCTGCGCTGGCGTTGCCGGCGCACGCGGTGACGCTAGACGGCGTGGTGAGCAACATCGAATGGGCAAACCACCCCAAAACCGACCTCATCCGCCTGCATGAGCAGAGCTTTTGCGGGATTCAAGACGCTGTGCTGCGGCACGAAATCGGGCTGGGGCAAGCAAAAGTCACCTTTGGGTGCGTGGCCCACGCGGCGGGCGTGCAGGCCGATTCGCCCATTGGCGCGGTTCTGCTGGCAAACGGCACAGAAATTGGCCGCTGGCAGCAGGGCGTGGGCGCAAACTGCGACCGCGAAAATTATTCTCTGCGGGGCGCGGCCAGTTTGGCAGAAAACGCCAACGACGGCAGCTACAACTTTGAGCTGGAACTGGG
>JAITBA010000076.1 GCA_031283835.1 Oscillospiraceae bacterium | reverse complement strand
GATCTGCCACAGCGCCTTAAGCGGTTCGTTTAGTTTGCCCACAAAACCCGTGAGCAGACCGCCGGTGCCGTCGGGGCGCTCGCCTGTCATATATTCCGTGTAGTCGCCGATTTCACGCCCTATTTCGTTTTCGAGCACTGTGCTTGGCGCGTCGTTGGACACAACAATCCCGTCGAACACACCAAAAAGAATTACAGCCTTCCACCAGGTGCCAATCGTTTTTGTCTTCAGGCCGATAATGGCGGGGGTCATGCCAAAGATAAAGTCCCACATCCGCATAAAAACCACGGTTTTGGCGTAGCGCCCATGGAACATTTTCTTAAAGCGCTCCACAAAACCCAGGCTCACAATTTGCATCACTTGCCGCGGAATATAGGCGGGCGCGCCGCGGACGACGCCGCCAAAAATCTCCAGCTGTGTCACCACGTCCCAACTGTAGCCGCCCTTGTTCCACCAGCCGCCGAGGAACCCCGCCAAAAACTGGCGCAAGGCATATTTATTTTTCAGAATATAAAAGATGGTTTTGGTCACGGGAGCAGGCTTGGGTTGGAGCAAAATGCGCTCCCGGCAGCCCAGGCCCATGGCAAGGGAGCTACTGATACCCAGTGCGGCGGAAAAGAAGCCCATGAACGCGAAGATTATGCCGGGCGAAACGGGGATCCAGCCCTCTTTGCTCAGGTTGAGCAGGGGCAGAATCATGGCCGCGATAAAATCGCCGCACCATTTGTGGGCATAGGTTTGCCACAAACCCACGCTCATTCGATCTTTGGGGTTGGGGCTTTGCAGGCTGGGCATGTTGTCGAAGGGGATGGCAAAAATTGTGCTGAAGGTCTCTTGCAAAAACAAGATGACGAAAACGAACAAGATTTTGCCGGGGTCGTCCGTCACATCGTTGTCGAAAAACAGTCGCCCGCAAAACAGCAGCGCCGTGCTGCCAAAATAAACCACCGACGCCAGCGAAACATAGGGCCTGGCCTTGCCCCAGCGCGTGCGCGTGCGGTCATAAACAATGCCCATCAGGGGGTTGTTGAGCACGTCGTAAACGGCGATCAGCGCGGCAATCAGCGTCACATAGACCATATCCAGCCGCAGCACGCTGACGAAAAAGTAGACACGGTAGGTATCCTTCACCATGTCGCTCAAGTTCCGCCCGCCCTTGGCCAACGCGGGCCAGAGCACTTCTTTGGCGCTCAACTGCGGGGTGTGATACATTCGTGCGGCAATGCGCTGAAACCGGCTGAGTTTTTCGCGATCGATGCTGGCGGCGGAATTGTCTTCCGCGCCAAACACCTGCTCCTTAAAGGACTTCTTGGCCATTATTCCCCACCTCTCGTCACCGTGACTGTGCAGGTTAGTTTGTAGTATCCATCTTCGGTGCACACCCAGATGTTTGTTTTGCCCGGCCCAACCGCACGCACCAGGCCGTCGGCAACGGTAGCAACATCGGTGGCGTCACTGCCCCAGGTCACGTTTTGGTTGGTGGCATTTTTGGGCGTCACCGTGGCTTTGAGCACCTGGGTTTCGCCCGGTGCCAGCCGCAGCCGCCTGTGACTCAGCTTCACTTTTTCTACAGGCACTTTCACATATACCACGCATGTGCCCTCGTACACTTTGCCGTTCAGCCCAAAGCTTGCCGTGATGGTTGCCTCGCCATATTCCCCCCCGGTCTCGAGGTAGCCGTCCACATCCACGGCACAGATTTTCTCGTTGCTGCTGCGCCAGATGAGCGGCGTTTTTTGCCCGTTGGGCGCGTCGATGCGGGCAGCGAGTTGAGCGGTTTCGTTTTTATCCATCGTTTTTTCGTTTAAAGAAAGATAAACACCCAGCCAAGTGAAATTAAAATTCGTGCTTTCGCTCATGTTCACAACCACGGTGACGGTGCCCAGGTTCGCAAAATCGGGGTTCACGTCCAGTGTTAGCGTGGCGGCAATGTCTTTTAAAAAGCGTATGGATTGCAGCTTTTTTGTGACACGATTCACCGAAACCACCACACGGGCATGGTCATAATTCCGCTCAAAACGCCCCAGTGTCGCATAGCCCCGCAAATCGTCCTTCAGCAGCGCCCGCATTTCTTCCGGGCTACGCGGATGGAAATTGGCAAACACGCTCGGGTCGTCGTCTTTAAAAAGCAGCGTGAACGTATAATTTTCGCGGTATTGCTTCTGGTACGCGTTTTTTGCGCGGCATTCGGGGCAAACGGCCAGCGGTTCGCCTTCCTCTTTGCCGCAAGAATTGCAGCGGAAGTAAACAAACTCGCACGTAGCGTCCTCCAGCTGCGCCGGCACCACCCGCAAAGCCCACAGAAGCTCGTCGAAGGCTTCGCCAAACTGCGTTTCGAGGGAGGGGTAACTATCCTGCAGCCGCGCCGTCACGTCCGGCATCATCAGCTTGGCAAGCCCCTGCCAGTCTTTTAAAGCCGCGCTGTCTAGCCCAACAAAATCAACGTTGTCGTCATAATCGAACGCCGTGTTGGTTTCAATCCTCGGCTTTTGCGCCTTGGCGTCGGCAATGGCCGCCTGTATGTAGTCCAGAATTTCTTGCGCGCTTTGCGGCGGGTTGGTGATGGTGTCGTCCACGGCTGCTTCCGGAGGCGAGGGGCGGCTGCTGTTGAGAATATCGTTTGCGCCCCAGGCCATGCCCCCCAAAAAAATGATGCACAAAAAAATGGCCAGCCCGTTGAAGATGCGGTTGCCACTCTTTTGATTGTGCTCCAGCCGGTCCCCCAACTCCTCGGCGGTGAGATGATGATGCTCGTGGGGTTGCTTTTGTTCTTTGCTCACGCTTGAACACCTCCCGTCTCTTTGGCAATCTTCTCCTCCATTTCGCGGGTTTCGGCGGTTTCGACAATGGGATAGGGTAAATCGGCCAACTGCACCTCGCCGCGCTTCACCTTGGCATAGATCTGCGCGCGCTCATAGTCGCCCTCGGCGTATTCCACCGGCACGCCCTTTTTGGCCAGCAGGGCGTTGAGCACCCCGGTAACCGCAAACGCCAAGCACGCCACCGGCACGCCCGGCCCCACAGTGCCCGTAAAAAACACATTGTTTTGGCGATGAAGCGAAACGGCGATTGCCAGCCCGGCAAGCGTGACAAGGATTCCCAAACCGCTGCACACCACCACCGCAATGGTCAGCGGCTTCAGGTTAAAAAACGAAAACAGCGAAAGCGCCAGCACCAGCACAGCCAGCACTGCCGCCAGAGCCGCCGCGCCCATCAGCAACTCGCCTTGCAAAAACAGGCCGCTCCACGCCTGGCCGCCCACCCCGCGCATAAGGAAGGGTAGCGCGTTTTTGTCGCCCATAAAAAGCCCTGCCAGCCCGATCAGCCCCGCGGGGTATTCCTGCGTGACAAAAGGCAACTTTGCGGTGAAGACCCCAGCGGCAGCGCCAATGCCGCCA
>JAITBA010000042.1 GCA_031283835.1 Oscillospiraceae bacterium | reverse complement strand
CCGTCCATTTTTTTGGCAAAAATTTAAAAAATCCAAAAAAATGTACTTGCTTTTTGCTTTGATTCGTGCTAAACTTAATGCAACACACAAAGGTCTGTATCGTCAAAGGCACAAGCATACCATTCTACAATACATGATTCTATCATTTTACCTCTTCTTGCCCCGTTTGTCAAGAGGGTTCTTGGCTTTTTTGAGACTTTTTTTGTTTTTTTATAAAAAAACACACGCAAACAAAGCGGTTGCAGATGACAACGCTAAAAACACCCGGGTGCGTTTATGCTATTTTTGAATCCGCCCTGCAAGCGGCGCCTTTGCGGGTGTTGGCAATTGCCCCCGCGCCCGGCGTTTTGGCCGGCCAAAGAACAGATTCCCCGGCGCTGCAACCAACGCCGGGGTGTGTTTTTTTATAGCGGTTCCAGAGGTTCATACCAAGTTTGCCACCAGCAGGCTCAACAAGCCGCTAAGGCCGTTCCAAAAGCCGCCGCTGAACGCCGTGCCCAGGTTCTCAAACAGCAGTGCAAATATTTCGCCAATCATCGTGAAAATGTCGCTTGTGCTCATGCGTATCCCTCCTTATCTTTAAGGTTAGCCGCCAGACGCTTGATATATTCTTTTGCGTCCGCGCCGATTTCCGGGTGCCGCAGGGCAACCTCCACATTGGCTTGCAAAATGCCCAGCTTGTTGCCCATATCGTAGCGGGTGCCGTTAAAATCCACGGCCATCATCTTGCCTGCCTTGCCAAGGTCGCTCAGCGCGTCGGTGAGGTAATATTCCTCGCCGGCAGGGGTGTTGGCGCAGCCTTCCTCCAGCATCGCAAAGATTTCCGGCGGCAGAATCACGCGCCCCAAAATAGAAAAGCAGGAGTTGAACGTGCCCGGCTCCGGCTTTTCGACAATGGAAGTCACCCGCATAATGTGGTCGCGCACGGGGGTGTTTTCGACGGAGCAATACTTGGGCACGTCTTTGCGGGGCACTTCCTTCACGCCCACCACGCCGCAGCCAAACTCTTCGCTCACCCGGGCCAGCTGGCGCGTCACGGGGTCTTCGCCAAGAATCACGTCGTCGCCATAAAGCACGGCAAAAGGCTCGTCGCCCACAAAGTTTTTTGCGCAAAGAATTGCGTGGCCCAGGCCTCTTGTGATTTTTTGGCGCAAAAAGTAAATATTCGCGGGAATTGTGGATGCCCCCAGCACCTGCGCAAAAATATCCTTCTTTTTGGGGTTGGCGGCCAGTTGGGTTTCCAGCTCAAAGCTGTGGTCAAAGTGGTCCTCAATGGCCCCCTTGCCCCTGTTGGTGATGATAAGAATATCCTCAATCCCGGCTGCCACCGCTTCCTCCACAATGTATTGGATCGCGGGCTTATCGACAATGTTGAGCATCTCTTTGGGCACCGCTTTGCTGGCCGGCAGCACCCGTGTGCCCAGCCCCGCCGCCGGAATAATTGCCTTGCGAATCTTCATGAAAAACCTCCTCATAACGCCTTTGTTGCGGAATCGTATTCTGAAAAAGAAGACTACCCAGTGACCCACGAAAGCACCTGCGCCAGCAGACCCGGCAAATACAGGTTGGCCCAAAAATATAGCACCGGCGCAAAGAACGAAAACCCGCCCAGGCGGAGAAGCATCTGGTGCCGCCCAAAGCGCTGCTCCGGCTCGTCGCCCGCCACGTCCTCGCGCACCCGCCGAATGTTTTCTAAAATTCTTCGGCGCAGCAAGCCGTCGGCGCAAAGAGCCGCGCCTACCGCCAGCACAATCACCTGCGCCGCCTTGCCAACCAGCAACCAACGAAACTCGCGCCCCAACTGCCGCATCGAAACAATCGTTTTTTCCATGGCCTGCGTCGCCGCCGCTTCATCCTTGGCCTGCGTCGCCTCCTCCATCTGCGTGGCATAGGGCGCTACCGATTCCTTAAAACGATCGTAGAACCGGGTTTCGGCCGGCATAAACACCAGCGAAACAGCCAGCCAAATGCCCGCAAACAACAGGCCGGGCTTATAAAGCTTGCGGGAGAAAAACCAGTAGGGCCCAAACAGCCCCAGCAAAAACGCCGCCCAGTTCCAGCCAAGGGGCTTTGCGCGCTCAAACTGTGCAAGGTAGCGCTGCACAGAGCGTTGTGGGCCGCGCAATTGCAGCGCAATTTCTTCAACCGGGTGCCCTGCAACGTTGTCGCCCACGGTCACTTCCCGCCCGTTCACGTTGTATTTTGGGAAGTTTTCGTTAAAATACCGCTCGCGCGTCTGCTGCTCCTGTGCCAGCCGTTCGCGCAAATCGTGCACAAAGCCTTCTAGGTCTGCGCCGCAGTTGTCGCACCGCGCCGCGTCGCTCGCACATTCCTCCCCGCAATTGGGGCAGATTCGCGCCGACGAGACCTGCGGTTGACCCGCCGCCGCCTCTGCTTCCACGGCTAAAGCAGGGGCGATTGTGGGTTGCCAGCGAAAACCGGGGTCATGTTGCTTTTGTAGCGGGCATTGGTGCGCCGCCTGCCAGCACGCGCGATGCATGGGTGCGCCGCAATCGGGGCACACCACAATATCCTCTTGCGCCGGTTGCAGCGCCGCGCCGCAGCCCGCACAGGGTTCGTTTTCGTAACGCAATGGAAACACCTTCAATCCAACAGCCCCGCCAAGGGCATAATTTTCACCTTGCCCGCCGCAATGTCGACGTTTTTTACTACGTCGTCAATCACGGGGATTAAAATTGTGCCGCCCTGCGGCTTTTGGATGTGCCACACGTCGTTGGCACGGGTTTGCGACACCTCGCACAGCGTTCCATAGCAAATCGTTTCGTCGGCAGCGTCCACAACGCTGCACCCCAGCAACTCCGCAATAAAATATTGCCCGTCTTCCAGCGCCGCGTCTTCCTGCCGAAAATACAGCGTTTTGCTGCGCAGTTGTTCGGCCTGCGCAACCGAGCCAACACCCTCCAGTGTGAGCAACGCGACGTTTTTGTGCGGCCGCGCGGCAAGCACCCGCACGGCCACGCGGCCCGCCGGGTCCTTGAAGAGTGTGCGGAACCGGCAGGCAAAGGCAGGGCTGTCGCACGCAGGATGAACGCGCACCTCGCCCCGCAAGCCATGGGTGCCCACAATGGTGCCCAGCTCCAAATACGCAAGCCGCATAAAAAATCCTCCGCAAAACCACGCCAGGCTAAGAATCTGCGCTGCCGTGCGGGTCATTCGTCAATGTCGACAGAAATTTTTTTGTGGCTATGAATCGCCGCAGACTTCATGATGGTGCGGATGGCTTTGGCAATGCGGCCCTGCTTACCAATCACACGGCCCATGTCGTCCGGGGCCACGTGCAAGTGATAATGCGTCACGCCCTCTTCGTCCGGCTCGTCAATCTTGACCGAAACGGCGGAGGGTTCCTCCACCAAGCCCTGCGCCAGGGCAATCAATAGCTCTTCCATTTAAAGCACTCCCTGCTTTTTTAAAATGGCCTTCACGGTGTCGGTGGGCTGCGCGCCGTTCCGAATCCACTGCCTGGCTTTTTCGCCGTCAAGCTTCACTTCGGCGGGGTCTTTCAGCGGGTTCACATAGCCGATTTCTTCAATAAAGCGGCCATCGCGGGGATAACGGGAATCCGCCACCACAATACGATAAAACGGTGCTTTTTTGGCACCCATGCGGCGCAAACGGATTTTGACTGCCATAGTTTCTTCCTCCACATACTAAAAAAATAATGTATAATTGTCAGTTGTCACTGTCAATTGCTTAGGTAGACATCCTCGCAAATCCGCTCACCCGGGGGTTTTTGGGGTGGCTTAATGAAATTGCCGCAGGAGGCCGCGCATTTGGTTTTTGTTGGGCTTGCCGCCGCCCATCTGCTTTATGGTTTTTTGCATTTGTTTGTATTGCTGCAACAGGCGGTTTACGTCCTCCACCTGCTGCCCCGCGCCGGCGGCAATGCGCTTTTTGCGGCTGGGGGTTATTATGCCCGGCTTGCCGCGCTCTTCGGGCGTCATGCTCAAAATTAGCGCCTGCACCCGGTCGAGCTGCCGCTCGTCAATGTCTGCTTCGCGCAGCTGCTTTCCGATTCCCGGGATCATGCCCAAGATATCTTTCATTGAGCCAAGCTTGCGAATTTGTTTGAACTGCTCAAGCATGTCGCTAAGATCGAACTTGTTGGCCAGCATTTTTTGTTCGAGTTCGGCGGCCTTTTTTTCGTCGAGCACGGTTTCGGCTTTTTCAATCAGCGAAAGCACGTCGCCCATGCCCAAAATCCGCTGCGCCATGCGCTCGGGATGAAAGACGTCTAGGTCTCCCAATTTTTCGCCCGTGCCAACGAACTTAATCGGCTTGCCGGTCACGGCCCTGGCGCTCAACGCGGCGCCGCCCCGTGTGTCGCTATCGAGTTTGGTCAGCACCAAGCCGTCAATGCCCAGTGCCTCGTTAAAGGTGCCGGCCACATTCACGGCATCCTGGCCGGTCATGCTGTCGACTACAAGCAAAATCTCGTGGGGGCGCACCACCGCTTTAATGTCCTTAAGCTCCTGCATCAGCGTCTCGTCAATGTGCAACCGCCCCGCCGTGTCGAGGAACACATAGTCGTAGCCCTGGTCTTTTGCGTGTTTCACGGCCTCCCGCGCAATTTCGACAGGGTCGGTCTGCCCCATTTCGAACACCGGTACGCCAATTTTGCCCCCCACCACCTGCAGCTGCCGAATCGCCGCCGGACGATAAATATCGCACGCCACCAGCAGCGGGCGGTGCCCCTGGTTTTTTAGCCACAGCGCGATTTTGGCGCTATGGGTGGTTTTGCCCGCGCCCTGCAGCCCGCACATCATTACTACCGTGGGCGGGTGACCCGCCTGCGTTAGCTTTGTGCGCGTGCCGCCCATCAGCGTCACAAGCTCTTCGTTCACAATCTTGATAACCATCTGCGCCGGGGTCAGGCTTTCCATCACCGCCGCGCCAATGGCCCGCTCTGTCACCTGGTTGGCAAAGTCCTTTGCCACCTTAAAGTTCACGTCCGCTTCTAGCAGCGCCATGCGCACCTCGCGCATTGCCCCGCGCACGTCCTTTTCCGTCAGGCTCCCCTTGCTGCGCAGTTGCTTAAACGCCGCTTCCAGCCGGTCACTCAGTCCCTCAAATGCCATATCCCTCACCTCTGCTCTTTTGCTTCACTCAAAAAAAGAACCAAAAGAATTACGCGTTCATCAATCGTTCTGCCGTGGCAGAAATTTGGGCGGCGGCTTCGTTGATATCGCGGCTAAGCCCGCAGCGTTTGTTTTGCTCGTGCACGGTTTCGGCGCAGGTGATAATTTCTTGCAACCCGCTGCGCATGTCTTCGAAGCGCTGTGCCAAAGCCAGGCAGCCGTCCATTTCGGTCAGCTGTTTTTCGGCGCGCTTGATAGCGTCGCGCACCCCTTGCCGGCTGATGCCCTCGTTGGCGGCGATTTCTGCCAGCGAAAGATCTTCGTTGTAGTAATAATCCAGGAACTCCCGCTGTTTTTCGGTGAGCAGCTCGCCATAAAAATCCAGCAGCAGCGCCACCGAAAAATCTTTTGCCATGCGTTCAGCGCCCCCGTTCTGCAGGCATCACCTGTAAAGGTATTCTCCTTTACGCCCAGCGTGCAATAGGAATTATACCGCATTTTGATTGCTTTGTCAAGCCCCAATTTTTTTCTTTTTTCAACTTCTCCGGTGGAAAACCCGGCGTATTCGCCCATGTTTTCCACTATGCCCCCGCCGCACCCTTCACAATTGCGCTCTTTCGCCCGCAAAATCGGTTGAAAAGCGCTGGATAACTTTTTTTCGCCTTCGCAAACGCTTGTATTTGCGGCGACGGTATAGTATAATAGAACGACAACGCCTCGGCTGTCGCAAGATTAAAATACGTTTGCGCACAAGCCGCGTGCCCGCGTTTTTTTAAAAAGGAGTTTTTTATGCGCCGTTTTCTCAACTCTTTCCGTTTTGCCGCACGCGGCGTCGCCCTGTGCCTGCGCGAGCGCAATTTTCGGTTTCACCTGGCCTTGGGCATCTATATGTACACGTATCTGCTGGCCTATGACTGGTTTGTGCTTAGCCGGGCGGCGTGGGGCGTGCTGGCCGCCTGCACCGCCCTTGTGCTGGCCGCCGAGGCCTTCAACACCGCCATAGAAATCGTGGTGGATCTCGTCAGCCCCGCCCGCCACCCCCTTGCCGCCAAGGCAAAAGATGCCGCCGCCGGGGCCGTGCTGCTTTGCGCCGCCGGGGCCTTCGCCGCAGGTATTGTTCTTCTTTGGCAGCCCGCCGCCTTCGCCGCCCTTGTTTCCTATTATAAAACACACCCCGCGATGCTGGGCGTGTTGGCAACTTCGTTGGCCGGGGCCGCGGCGTTCGTGTTCGCCCCCAAAAAGCAGAATTAAGGCCTTTTACACGCAAATGAAAATGGCTTTCTGCAAAATGAAAGCTTCTTACACGCAAAATGAAAGTGGGCTCCTGCAAAAAAAATTTTAGCAGGGGCCCTTGATTTTTTTTAAGAAAAGGAATCAGTCGAGGTATTCGTGGTAGCTTTGGGGCAAATCTTCGGAAAAGGGGAGGTGCGGCGCGGCGGCGCCTTCGGGGGAGGGCAGGGGGTCTTCGTCCTCTTCGTTTAGCTCCGCCAACAGCTCGGTTTCGAGCCGGTTGCGCAGGCGTTCGTTTTCTTCTAGCAGTGTCTTAAAGCGATCCTGCGACAGGCGGCGGTTCATGCCCGACTGGATGGAACCCAGTTCGCGCTGAAAGGCGGCCAGGTTGCGGCGGATGTTGTCGGTGGTGTCGTTGAAGCTGCGGCCGATCGATTCCAGCTGCTCCAGCAGCGAATTGGCCGAATCGCTCACCCTGCCAATGTTGCGGCTGGTGGCGTCAGAAATAAATTGCGCCGTTTTGAGGTTATTATCCACATAGAGGTTGGAATAATTGAAGGACGCCAGCACCATGGAACGCAGGGTCTCTTCGTTTTTTTCGGCACTGTTGGCTTCGAGGTCGGCAATGCGGGCATGCAGCTGCCGGGTTTCCTCCGCCAGGGAGGTCTGCTGCTGCCGGGCCGCGGCCTCGGCATTGGCCAGGGCGGCGGTTTTTTGCACAAGCACGTCTTTTTCTTGCCGCGCCGTCCGCAGCAGCTCGTTCAGCGCCGTCAGCTCGCGCGCTTGCGCGTCGCTTTGCTCACGGGCAGTGCCCAGCTCTTGCTCCAGCCCCTCCTTCACCGCCTTGAGGGTGCTGATCTGCTCGGCGGATTCCGCCAGATGGGTCAGCTGTGCCTGCACCACGGGCATTTGTTCCTGATAAGCCGCTTTATCGTGCTCCAGCGAGGCAAGGCGCTCGCGCAGGGCGGCTTGTTCTGTGGCAAGGGCGGCGCTTTCGTGCTTTTGGGCCGCAAGCGCGCTCTCCAGCGCCGTTTTCTCGCTCTCCAGTGCGGCGGCGTAGCGCTCCAAGTTCGCTTTTTCGCCCTTTATGGCTTCCAGCACGGCCAGCGATTCTGCCAGCGCCGCCTTTTCTTGCTCCAGCACGGCCAGCGATTCTGTCAGCGCCACCTTTTCTTGCTCCAGCACGGCCACGTGGCCGATATAACTCTGCACCGTCGCGTTCTGCTGCTCCAGCCGCCCAAGCAACGCTTCGTTTTCTTGCTGGTGCATGGTGACCCGCGGCAGCGTTTCGGCTTCACGGGCTTCGCGCGATTCTAGTTCGTGCGCAATGGTTTGGTTTTCTTCGCGCAGCACAGCGCTTTCGCTCCGCGCCGCCGCAAGATCCTGCGCCAGTCTCTGCTGCCGTTCTTGCTGCAGGCGCAGTTGATCTTCCAGTTCGAGGCAGCGGCTCTTTAGTGCCGCCGACTGCTGCGCTTCGGCAGGCGAAAACGCGGAGAGCAGCGGGTCGGACGAGAACCAGTCGTCGCCGTCGGCCGCGGGCACCGCGCCGCGCTCCAGTTGCTCCTCCAGCTCCTGGTTGCGGGCCATCAGCGCCGCTTTTTCGCGCTCCAGCCCTTTTGCCTGCGTGTACCAGGCGTTTTTGGCGGATTCCAGCTCTTCGAGGTGCGCCAAATGATCGTTACAGCGCTGTTGCGCCTGCGATATATATCCGATGACATCTTCGCGGTCGAAGCCATGCCTGCCACGCGGGCGGAAGGGATATTCCTGCTCCATAGGTTGAATCCTCCTGCAAGTTCCAATTTGTCTTCTTAACATTATAATCTATTTTTGCGGACTTGTCCATATTTTTTTAAAAAAATGTTTTTGATTTTTCGCTTCAGCGCGAAAGATGGAAATTTTAGGATATTTTGCCGGCTTGCTTTTGTCATTTCGTGCCGGTTGGGTTGAAAAGCACCCGAAATATTACAAAACCGGTTGACTTCCAACCTGCAAACAGCTACAATAGAGGGGAAAAACGAAACTGCGTAGCCGCAACAAAAAATCACGCAAAAGCAGAAGGAGCAGCAAATATGACGCCGTTTTTGGGCAAACATTTTTTGCTTGGCACAGACGCCGCGCGCACGCTCTATGCCGCCAGCCAGGCCGACGACACCCCTATCTTCGATTGGCATTGCCACCTCCCCGCGCGCGAGATTCTTGAAAACCGCGCGCCCAAAAACATTGCGCAGCTGTGGCTTAGCGGCGATCATTACAAGTGGCGCGCCATGCGTGCGTGCGGCGTGCCGGAGCGGTGCGTTAGCGGCGAGGCGCCGGCCAAAGAAAAATTCGCCGCTTGGGCGGCCTGCCTGCAAAGGTTGCCCGGCAACCCACTCTTTCATTGGGCACACCTGGAGCTTCAGCGCTATTTTTGTCGCTTTGACGTGCTGGACGCGGCTTCGGCGGAAGAAACCTGGCGGGATTGCAACCGGCAGATTGCGGGCGGCGGATTTGCCCCGCGTGAACTCATTGCCCGCTCGAACGTTGTGGCGCTTTGCACAACTGACGACCCCGCCGACAGCCTGGACGTGCACCAAGCACTACAAAAGGAGCCCTTGCAATGCAGGGTGCTGCCCGCTTTTCGGCCCGACAAAACCCTGGCCATTGCGGGCGAAGATTTTTTGCCATGGCTAAAAAAATTGGCGCAGACCACGGGCTGCGTCATCAACAGCTACGAAGACCTGTGCGGCGCGCTGCAAACACGCATTGCCGCTTTTGACGCGCTGGGCTGCCGTGCCGCCGACCATGGTTTGCCCTTTGTGCCCTTTGCGCCGGCCAGCCAAGACGCGGTCGCCCGCGTTTTTGGGGCACGCCTGCGCGGCGATTTGCCCACCGCCCTGCAAGCCGCGCAATACCAGACGGCGCTGCTGCAATTCCTCGGGGCGGCCTATGCCAAGCGCGGCTGGGTGATGGAGCTGCACATGGGCCCCCTGCGCAACAACAATGCCCGCGCCTTGCGCGCCCTGGGGCCCGACACCGGCTTCGATTCCATTGGCGACTGGCCCGTGGCGCAGCCCCTTGCGCGGTTTTTAGATTCCCTCGACGCGCGGCGGCAACTGCCCCGCACCCTACTGTTTAATCTGAACCCGCGGGACAATTATGTGTTGGGGGCCATGTTGGGCAATTTTCAGACGGACGAAGTGCCGGGCAAGCTGCAGCTGGGCCCGGCCTGGTGGTTCCTCGACAGCATTGACGGCATGCGCGCGCAGCTGCAAGCCCTGGGGAACCTGGGCGCACTGGGCACCTTCGTCGGCATGGAAACCGACTCCCGCTCTTTTCTATCCTACCCCCGCCACGAATATTTTCGCCGCGTCTTTTGCGGCTTGCTGGGCGATTGGGCGGAACAGGGTCTGCTCCCCTGGCGGCAAGAGACGCTGGTCTCGCTGTGCGAGGATGTGTTTTATCGCAACGCGGCGGGGTATTTTGGCCTGACGGCAAAAAAAACAGCAAAGGCACGCAGCAAAACATAACCGTCGCGCGCCTTTGCAAAGCTGCCCCTCATTCGTCTCCCGTCATCGCCCGCACCGTTTCTCCGCGTCTGTCGTGCAGCTCGTTATACATTTGTGTGCGCATGGCGCCCGAAAGAGGATAGAAAAACTTTGGCACCACCGCAAGCGCGCCCGTAATCACCGGCACGCCCGTGCACAGGGCAAACATCCACAATTTGGTGCGCTCGCTCTGGGTGCCAACGGCAATGCCCGGGCGGTAGCCGATTTTGTTCAGCAACAGCAGGCGCACAGAGCGCATAATGACCTCCTGGATTTTTGTTACGAGGTTGATAACCACCGATGTGGTGGCCTCCACACGGTAGCCGTTTTTCCACTCACAATAGTCCATCGCCTCGTTGTTCAGCTCCGTATTAATCACCTTGCGCACGCCAAACACCGCTTTTTCGAAAAAGGCCTGCAGCCCAAACAGCACGCCCATAAACACCCGCTTTTGGTAATTTTTGTTGGGCAGACCCAGCAAAAACACCGCAATCCAAATCACGCGGGTATAGATATCCTCGAACACCCAAAGCGCTTTTGAGGAATAGCGGCGGCGCAGCGGCTGCACCAGCGCGTAGCTCGCGGAGCCAACAAAGCCCGAAGGCACGTTGACGGCGGTTAGGAGCGTGGCGGAACCCAACACGTCAATAAAATAATCTTGCTGGCCGTTGCCCGCCGAAATGCTGAACCCGCCCAGCACCCGCGCCAGCAAACTCCTCAGCACCGGCTTGTTGGTGAGCAGCGCCCTAAAGCCCTCTTTGATGCTGGGGCGCTCCACGCT
>JAITBA010000009.1 GCA_031283835.1 Oscillospiraceae bacterium | reverse complement strand
GGCGGCCAAGTTTTTTCATGCAAACCTAAAAACGCCCGAGGGGCAGGCAGGGCGGGAATACTGGCTGCAAAAGCGGCGGCTCGATCCCCGGACGGTGACGCACTTTGGCCTGGGCTACGCACAAAACAGCTGGACAAGCCTGCGCGATCATTTGCAGGCGCAGGGGTTTACATATGAGGAACTGGAAGCGGCAAACCTTGTGCGGCGCAACGAAAAAAACGGCAGAACCAGCTATTATGATAATTTTCGCCACAGAGTGATGGTGCCGATTCTTGATTTGCGCGGGAATGTGACGGCCTTTGGCGGGCGGGTGCTCGATGACAGCAAGCCAAAGTATATCAACACCTCCGATACGCTTGCCTACAAAAAAGGGCACGACATTTTTGCCCTGCACTTTGCCAAAAACACCGCCAAAGGCAGGCTGATTTTGTGCGAGGGCTACATGGACGTGATTGCCCTGCACCAGTATGGGTTCACACAAGCGGTGGCGTGCCTGGGCACGGCGCTCACCCGCGAGCAGGCGCAGCTGCTTACCCGGTATTGCGGCGAGGTGGTGCTGTGCTACGACGCCGACGAAGCGGGACAAAAGGCGGTGCAGCGGGCGCTGCATGTGCTGGAGCAGACGAATTTGAAGATCAGGGTGATTCGTCTGCACGGAGGCAAAGACCCGGACGAAGTGCTCAACACCTTTGGGGCGGAGCGGTTTCGGCAGCTGCTTGAGAGCGCGGCCAACGATATCGAGTACCAGCTACTCCTTGCCCGGGGGAGCCTGGATTTGCAGACCCCGGCAGGCAAGGCGGCGTATATTAAAGAAGCGGCGAAGGTGCTGGGCTGGTGCAGCGCGGTGGAGCTGGATATTTATGCGGGGCGGCTGGGCCAGGAGTTGGAAGTGGACAAACAGGCGATTCTTTTGCTGGTGCAAAAGCAGCGCAAACACGCGCGCCTTCGCCACGAACAAGAAAAAAGCCGG
Organism: Oscillospiraceae bacterium; assembly: GCA_031283835.1. GTDB lineage: Bacteria > Bacillota > Clostridia > Oscillospirales > Acutalibacteraceae > WRMQ01. The sequence continues at coordinate 2,399 of JAITBA010000009.1, read as the reverse complement.
GAATTGCTGGAACAGCGTCGCAAGCACAACCTGCAGGTGGACCCGGAGCGAGAAACGCACCCTGCGGCGGCGGCGGCCGAAGAGCGGATTTTGGGTCTGCTGCTCAAGCACCCCGATTTTTATCGCAAAGCGCGGGATAAACTAACCGCGGAGGATTTTGTCACACGCTTCAACCGGCAGCTGGCCGAGGCGCTGTTTGCGCGGCTCAAAAACGAGCAAGGCGTCACGCCGGAGCTGCTCACGGGGGCGTTGTGCCAAAACGAGCTGGATGAATGCATGCGCATGCTTGTGCACAGCGAGGAGGTGGCAAACCCCCTGATGGAATTTGAGGGCTGCGTGGCCAAGCTGCTGGCCGAAAAAACGCTTGCCGCCCACCGGCAGACCGATTTGGCCCAGCTGGACGACGAAAGCTACGCGGCGCTGTTTGCGGGGCTAAAACAAGCGCCTGACGGCGTTTTTTAGGGCGTGTCGGCCCACCCTGCTATAGTCACTCCATATGATATTAAGCATTCTATTTAAAGGCGTATTTTTGAACGGACGACAGGAGGAAACCCATGGAAGAGAAGAAAACGGGCGGCGGGATTCAGGTGCTGGTGAGCAAGGGGGTTGCCACGGGCAAGCTCACCGCGCAAGAAATTGACGCCATTTTTTTAGACACCGGCGCGGATATTGAGGAACTGGACAGGCTCTACGAAACCCTCGAAAAACAGGGTGTAGAAATTATTGATGATTTCAATGATTTTTCGATAGATTTTGACCTGGACGCGCCCAAGGACACGGAACTGGGCCTGGCGGCGGAGGAAAGCCCGCAGCTGCTAGACGACCCGGTGAAGGTATATTTGAAAGAAATTGGGCGGGTGCCGCTGCTAACGCCCGAAGAAGAAATCGAGCTGGCGATCCGCATTACCGACGACGACGCCTATGCCAAAAAGCGCCTGGCCGAGGCAAACCTGCGCCTGGTGGTGAGCATTGCCAAGCGCTACGTGGGTCGCGGCATGCAGTTTCTCGATTTGATTCAGGAGGGCAACCTGGGCCTGATTAAGGCCGTGGATAAATTCGACTACACAAAAGGCTTCAAATTTTCAACCTATGCCACCTGGTGGATCCGTCAGGCGATCACCCGCGCGATTGCCGACCAGGCGCGCACCATCCGCATCCCTGTGCACATGGTCGAAACCATCAACAAAGTAAAAAAGGCCAACACCTTGTTGCTGCACGAAAACGGGCGCGACCCGACGGTGGAAGAAATTGCCGTCAAACTCGAAATGGATGCGCAGCGCGTGCGCGAAATTATGCGCGTGGCGCAAGAGCCGGTGAGCCTGGAAACCCCCATCGGCGAGGAAGAAGACAGCCTGCTGGGCGATTTTATCCCCGACGAAGACGCCCCGGCCCCAGCCGACAAAGCCGGCATGCTGCTTTTAAAAGAACAGCTGGGCGAGGTGCTAAAAACCCTTACGACCCGCGAAGAAAAGGTGCTGGCCATGCGCTTTGGCCTCGAAGACGGGCACCCGCACACGCTGGAGGAGGTGGGCAAGGAATTTAACGTGACCCGCGAGCGCATTCGCCAAATTGAAGCGAAGGCCCTGCGCAAGCTTCGCCACCCCAGCCGAAGCAAGCGGCTAAAAGATTTTTTGGGGTAACGCAAAAAAGCCCGGTTATAGCAGTTCCACATCATCTGAAGGAGGCTCCCCATGGCCGTATCCGAAAACGACCCGCAGGGCATTGCCTACAACCGCAGCTACGTAGGCATAAAAGAAACCGCGGCGTATTTGCTCAACGATTTCTCTAATTCGTTCAACATCAAGCAGTACGAAAACCGCTTTGTTTGGGATGTGCTGAAGATTGACATTGGCGCACAGGCGCTGGTGGGGTGGTTCACCGGCGCGTGGGATGTGATTAACGACCTGGGCATTGGCGTGATGGTGGACAAAACCCGCACACGCTGGGGCAAGTTCCGGCCCTACCTGCTGGGGTTTCAGATTCCTACCTCGCTGTTGGGGATGCTTTATTGGTTTTTACCGCTGCTTTTTCGGGGCACCTCGGCGACGTATCTGCCCAAGCTGATTGCCTTTTTTGCCTTTGGCGTGCTGCAAGAAACCGCGGGCACCTTCACAACCATTGCCCGCAGCGGCTACATGACGACCATTACGCCAAACCCCAACGAACGCGGGCGGCTGATTTTGCTGGCAGAGCTGCTTACGGGCTATATGGGGGAAGATATGCCCAATATCATCACGGGTCTGCTGCTGGATTTGGTAAACAACAGCGTGCTGCACTGGCGCCTAAGCAGCGTGTTCATTGGCATGGGCACCATCACGGCGGTGGTGTCTTGCGTGTTCACACTCTGGTTTTTTTTAAAGAGCCGCGAGCGCGTGCTGCAAAGCGTGGAGCGCCCCAGC
>JAITBA010000001.1 GCA_031283835.1 Oscillospiraceae bacterium | reverse complement strand
CGGTGATTTAGGCGGCGGGCGGACGGCCCAACACAGCCCTGTTCCACACGCTGCAGGCGGCTTTTCCTACCCTCCCCGTGCACAACATCGGCGATAGCTTTTCCACCGGCAAGGTGCTCGAGGCCACCCGCAACGGCTATGGGCTTGGCATCAGACTTTAAATCGCGTTGCAACCCCCTGCGCTAGGATACTTTTAAATCGCGTTGCAACCCCCTGCATTAGAATACTTTTGCGCTCGCGTGTGACTATTGATTTTAAATCGCGTTGCAACCCCCTGCGCTAGGATGCTTTCGTGCTCGCGTTGAAAATTTCTGCGCTAGAATACTTTCGCGCTCGCGTGTGCTTATCTCGCACGTGCCTATTGTGGTGAATAGAGAAATAGCTTTTAGACTTGGAGAATGCATTCGCATGCACGATTTTTTTAGCAACACTTTGCTGGCCCTGCGGCAGGTGGTGATGCTCTATGGGATTGTGGCCATCGGCTTTGCGGCCGAGCGCATTCATTGGTTCCCCGAAGAAACGGCGCGGCGCTGCACCCAGCTGCTGCTGTATGTTATTACGCCCTGTGTGATTTTAAAATCATTTTTTGTGATGGAAAACACAGCCGAAGCGCGGCATGGGCTGGTGGTGGCGCTGGGCGCGGGTGTGCTGTTGCATGCGGCGGGCATTTTGATGAGCGAACCCTTTTTTCGTGGCAAGAACCCCGCGGCGACCGACCCTATTTTGCATTATGGCGCGATTTATGGCAACTGCGGCTACATGGCGCTGCCCCTGGCGGAGGCTATGGCGGGCAGCAACGGTGTGTTCTTCGGCTCGGTAGTGATTTTAACCTTTCAGGTGTTCTCTTTTTCGCACGGGGAATTTGTGATGGCCGGCGGTGTGGTGCGGAGAAAAAGCGTTGCGCGAGTGTTGGGCGACCCGCTGCAAATTTGCCCCGACGAGGCCGGTGCTTTGCGGCAGGCGGTGAAGTTTGACTGGAAAAAATTATTTCTTAACGCGGGAGTGCTGGCAGTGGCGGTGGGGTTGCCGCTGTTTATGCTAAAAATTCCTGTGCCGGAGGTAGTGCGCACGCCTGTGCAGTCGGTGGCCGCCATGAATTCGCCGCTTGCCATGCTGATGTTTGGCGCGTATCTTTCGCGCACTGACTTTGGGCGCACGGCGGCGCTGCTGCGCAACAAAAAATTCTACGCGGCACTGCTGATTAAGCTGTTCGGCATTCCGCTGGCGGTACTGGCGCTGCTGCTGCTGCTGGGCGCGCGCGGTCCGCTGCTCAAAGCCGTGATGATCTCCGCCACCGCCCCCTGCGCCAACAATACGGTGATTTTTGCCGCCAAGCATGGGCGCGACGCCGGCTTTGCCGCCCTGACCGTGGGCATCGTCAGCATTCTGTCGATACTAACAATGCCCTTGATGATTGCTATCGGGCTTTCGCTCTCGCGTTGAAAATTTCTGCGCTAAAATCGCATTTAAATCGCGTTAAAAACCCCCTGCGTTAGGATGCTTTCGCGCTCGCGTGTGTCCCCCTGATTAAAAAAAACATGTTCGCTTTCGCGCGAATGCAACGCAAATGTCATGCGGAAGTGCTATAACAGGTGTTTGCGGCGGGCGAAAGCGCATATGCATAGCCATGGGGGGATGCATATGGAACTGCCGAAAGAAACACCGCACGCACTGCGCGCGCGTGTGCTTTCGTTTGCCTGCATGGCCGCGTGCCTGGGGTTGGGGACGGCGCTGGTGATTTGGTCGCCGCTGGCGCAGCAGGGTGCGCGTGAGGGGCTGGTGCTGTGCGGGCAGGTGATTATCCCGTCCATGTATCCGTTTTTTGTGCTGGCGGGGTTGTTTGTGCGGCTGCATGCCCGGCGACCGCAGCGGCATAGCCCGTTGCTGTGGGCGGTGCTGCGTCAGCCGCCGGCCGCGTTGGGCGCGATTGTGTTGGGTTGTTTGGGGGGCTATCCCATGGGCGCAAAGACCGCCGCGCAGCTGCTGGAGCAGGGGTGCTTGACCCGGCAGCAGGCCCAGCGCCTGCAACTATTCTGCGTCAATGCGGGGCCGGCGTATCTTATTGGCGCGGTTGGCACGGCGATGATTGGCAGCCGCCGCGCGGGGATTCTTCTTTTTGTTTCGATGCTGGCCGCCGGGCTGCTGTTGGGCGTGTTGACCCGCGCGTTGGCCGGCGAAGAGCATGCCCTCCGGCCCCAAGAACCCGCCGGGGCTTCTCGAACGCCTTTTGACCAGCTGCTGCTTTTGGCGGTGCGCCAGGCCACGGGCGCAATGCTGGGTGTGTGCGCCTGGATTGTGCTGTTTGCCACTCTGTGTGCCCTGTTGCGGCTGCTGCCGACGGGTTTGTGGGGAACGATTCCTTTGCTCAACGTCTTTTTTGAGGTGTCCTCCGGCACAGCGGCGGTGACGCGCGCGCAGCTGCCGCTGCCGGTGCTGTGCGCCGCGCTGGGTTGGGGAGGGTTGGGAGTACACTGCCAAATTTTGGGAGACTTGCGCAAAACAGGAATGCCGCTGCGGCTGTTTTGGGTGTCGCGCCTGCTGCACGGGGCCCTTGCGGCAGCCATTTGCGTGCAGTTGCTGCGTTGGTTCCCCGTTGCGGCTTCGACAATGGCCGGCCCCGGAGCGGGTGCCGCCACGGTGCGCTTGTGGGCGGTTTCGGGGCCCGCGGCGGCGGCGGTGCTGTTTTTTTGCGCATTTCTTATCCTAGACCTTGACCTGAACCGCAAAATGTGCTAAAATGAGTACACCGCAACAAGCACACCGCTGTGACGGAGAACACATTTTGATAAGCGCGAATTGTGCACCGCAGGCGGGATCTTTTATCACGGGAAGCGAGGATAGTATGACCGGGAAAAAACTGCAAAAAGCATTGCTGCGAACCGAAGAATATGCGCCGGTCTGCGCGTTTTGTCTGTTTGGCAAGCCGTCGCCCGACGGCGCGAGTGTGCTGTGCGCCGAGCGAGGGGTCATGCGCAAACACTCCAGCTGCAAAAAATACGCCTACGACCCCCTGAAGCGGCAGCCGCCGCGCACGCCTGTGCTGCCGGAATATGATCCGGAACAATTTGTGTTGTGAACGCTTGCCACGCAAGGCGTCGCGCGGTTGGAGGAGAACGGGGGCTGAAAGCGCGAAAGCGCGCCCACCGGGTCTTGTGCTTTTTGCTGTCTAAAAATCTAAAAAATATTAATAAATAAGCGGAGGGATGAAAATGGGAGCGTTTTATATTCCCATGACCGAATACGAAACAGCGGACGCCACGGTGCGCAGCCGCTACGAAGACCAGATTGCCAAACACGGACGTATTACGAACATGAAGCGCACGTTACTGCACAATGTGAAGGCCTTCGACGTCTATATGGAGTGGTATGCGCTGGCGGAGGTGTTGGAGACGTTTTTGCCTCACCGCGCCGTGATGCTCTACAGCTACGCTATCAGCGAGGGCAACCGCTGCCTGGTGTGCGGCACCTTCTTCCGCAAGGTTTTAATCGACGCGGGCGACGACCCCGACCAGCCTGTGCTCACCGAGGAAGAAAATCTGCTGATGGAGCTGGGCTTTTCTATCAGCGAAGACCCGCACAACATTGACCCCGATCTTTATGCGCAGCTGGAAGCGCTCTACAACGACGAGCAGCGCACCTTGCTGTTTGCCTTTGCGGGCATTATGGTGGCCACAAACCTGTTTAATACCACTGCCAAGGTGCCCCTGGACGAGGTGCTGTATGATTATCGGAAGACCAAGGTGACGGAGTGAATTGACACAAAAAGCGCAAAGGGCTTTGGAGGATTTTGCCGCCGGTATTGTTGTGACGATAAAAATAACAAGAGGTGTTTTTTTGCGGAACCTGCGGTCGTTGCCGCTTTTTGCTTATAATGCTTGACAAATATCGCCATTCGTGGTATCATTTTTTTATTCCATATTTTAAGAGAGGGTAGACCCCATGAGCGATTTCACTGGAAAAGTGGCATTTATTACCGGTGCGGCACGGGGGCAGGGGCGCGCTTGCGCGTTGGCTCTGGCCAAAGAAGGCGCAGACATTGCGGCGTTGGACCTGGGCGTAAAAATTGAATACCCCGCCTACGCCCACGAAGCCGGCGGCGATCTTTTGTCGCTGCGCGCCGAAATTGAAAAGCTGGGCCGACGCTGTTTACTTTGTTTGGGCGATGTGCGCGACGACGCGGCCATCACCGCCGCCGTGGCGCAGACCATTGCCGCTTTTGGCAAAATCGATATTCTCTTCAACAACGCGGGCATTTGCGCCTACGCCGAAATTGATGTGATGACGGACACGGAGTGGGATGCGAGGATTGATATCAACCTGAAAGGGCCCATGATTGTGGCCCGCCGGGTGGTGCCGCACATGAAGGCGCAAAAAAGCGGCGTGATCATCAACAACTCCAGCGTGATGGGCCTGCGCGGAGGCAACCGCCTGAGCCATTATGTGGCCAGCAAGTGGGGGCTTACGGGCTTGACGAAGGCCTGGGCGATTGAGCTGGTGCCCTATAACATCCGTGTGGTAAGCATTCATCCCACGGGCGTCAACACCCCGATGAACGACGGCCTGGCCGCGATGGAGGGCTTGACCACCATCGAAATCGCCGAGCGCTCCGCCGGGAATTTGCAGCCCGTGCCTTGGGTTGAGCCGGAAGATGTGGCCGAAATGGTGCTCTATCTTGCCAGCGACAAAGCCCGGTATATTACGGGCAGCCAGTTTTTGCTGGACGCGGGTCTGTTATCCGTATAAAAATATAGGAATACTATCCAACATGATCATTCTTTATCTCTTGGCGTGCGCGTGCCTGGCAATGGCGTTTGTCACGGCGGTGCTGCGCAACAAAAAATCAGAAAAATGGCGGTTCATCACAAAGCTGATTGCGTCGGTTTTGTTTTGCGTCATCGCGTTTTTGGCGGTGGTGCGGCGCGAAGCCCCCATGAACTATCGCACGACGCTCATGCTGACGGCGCTGGTGCTGGGCTTTGTGGGCGACGTGCTGCTGGGGCTGGATGCCTTTGTGCAGGAAAACTGTCAGTCGTTTTTGTTTTTGGTGGGCGGGCTGCCGTTTTTTATCGGGCACATCTTATATATCGTTCTGCTGTTGTCC
>JAITBA010000190.1 GCA_031283835.1 Oscillospiraceae bacterium | reverse complement strand
CGCCACCATGCCATAGACAATGGCAAGACAGGCGTTATCGGTGCCGCCCGGCAGCATTTTTCCCAAAAAAAACATGACGCAGCCAATGCGCACCGCCTGCTCAAAGCCCTGCGACAGCGCGCTTTTATATACGGTGCGCACAGCGGTGAAGTAGCCCTGCATGGCCGCCGTGACCGAAACAAAGGGCAGGCCCACCGCCAGCCAACGCAACGGCGCGGCCGTGCGCACATCGTGCAGCCATTGCGCGGCAATGAGGGAAGACGCCCCAAACAACGACAAAGCAACAATAAGGCTCACACAAAGGGCGTACCCCATGCACAGCAGCATGGAGCGCCGCAGGGACGCCTGGGAATCTTTGGAAAGCAGGTCGATGTTCAGCCGGGTTGCCCCCAGGCGCACGCCCGCGCACCCAAAGGTGAGCGCCATGGCATACACCGTGAGCGTGAGCTGAAACAGCCCAATGCCCACCGTGCCAATTTTGTTGGCAAGATATACATTGTAGGCGACGGTCACCGTTTGCATGAGGAACGAAGCGGCCGTGAGCAGCACGGTGTTAAGAATCAGCTTGCGGGTGTTTTCCATGGGCATCTCCTGTTTTTGGTGGATTGTCTTATTTATATGTTGGAAAAGCCCAAAATAGCTCTTGCATTTCAGATAAAAATGCGTTATAATAAATATAATCTTTTTGGCACAAACCGGCTTTGGCGGGGGGTTGCAAAAGATTTTTACCTTTAGATATTGCTGTGTTGAAGGGCAGGTTTGTATCTTATGAAGCAAAAAACACCAATCAAAAGGGTCCTGGCGGCGTTGTTGATGGCGAGCGTGTTGGTGCTCGTCTTCGCCGCCTGCAAAAAGAACCCGCCGGAGGACGACGAGAACGCCAGCGACCCCACGCAAGAAACCACGGATTTTGAATTTGCCACCGACGCTGGAACCCCGGTCCTTGCCACGCCCGGCAACTGGCAAATCGCAATCAGCGGCGTGGAGGGCATTACGCAGTTCACCAGCGAAGAGGCGCAGTATTTGCAGCTGGTGGAGCAAGAAATGACCAGCACCAACAGCGCCGGCTTCACCGTGACAAACACCTACAAAGGCATCACCCTGCGCTCACTGCTGGCCTACCTTGGGGTGAGCAACGTGTCCAACGTCACGGTCACTTCCGTCGCGGGGAACTCGTCCACATACGAAACCGCCATTGCCATGGCCGAAACCACGCTCCTTGCCTGGGAAATAGACGGCGCGCCCATCGAAACAGAACCGCCCCTGCGCATGTGCCCTGCCTCGGGCACGGCCGAAATGTATATCAGCCTGGTGTCCGCCCTCACGGTGACGCCCGCCGCGCCCACCCTCGTCACGCCCGGTTTCGGCTATACCTACCCCGTCAATTCCACCTACCCCGCCTATGTGCCCAGCTATTATTACCCAACAATTTCCACCGCCCGCAGCACGTATCCAAATTATACCTACCCCAGTTATTCCTACCCCACCTACGCGCCGGTCACCTACCCCACCACCAAGCAGACCGTGCCCACGGCCACAACCAAAACCACCGCCAAAACCACCGCTCCGTCCACCACCTACCCCGTTAGCTCCACCGCTACGGATTCCTCCGCCACCACAACCGCCCCCACAGACACAACGAGCACCACCACCACAACAACAACAAAGCCCGCCACCACCACCAGCACAACGCGCTACACCTACACCAACCGGAGCACGACCACCAAGGCGCCCGCCACAACCACCAAGGCGCCCGTCACCACCACCTGGCCGGATGGCTGGCCGTCGCCCTAAGGCACACAAGCAAAAATATAAATGTAAATATAAAAACCCCGCAGGCATGCCGCCTACGGGGTTTTTTATGATAGCAGTTCCACAGGGCCTTTGCGTTGCATTTTTGCCCCGCAAGGCGGAGGACGAAGGTGGGCTGATGCCCGTCAAGGATGACAACGCAGCATGGCGGAAATTTTACCGCAAATCTGCCGGCAGGGGTTTCCAAGAAGGTCTAATACAAATTCCCCGCAGGCATGCCGCCTACGGGGTTTTTTATGATAGCAGTTCCACGGGACCTTTGCGTTGCGTTTTTGCCCGAGCAAGGAAAAAACGCGGCTATCGGGGAGGTTACCCCCTCCACCAAACCCAAACCAGCACATAGCCCACCAGCACGGCGGTGAGGGTGTAGGGGACACTCAGCTTCATGAAGGTGCCGGGCTTCACGTGGTAGCCCTCTTTGCGCAGGATGCCCAGGGCCGCAATGTTGGCGCTGGCGCCAATGGGGGTCAGGTTGCCGCCGAGCGTCGCGCCCGAAAGCAGCCCAAAATAGAATAGATAGGGCGGCACACCCATGGCGGAGGAAAGCACGGTGACCACCGGCAGCATCGTGGCGGTGTAGGGGATATTATCGACAAAAGCAGACACCAACACCGAAAACCACACAAGGCAAGTGTAGACGATGAACACACTGCCGCTCATCTTGGCAAAAAGCTGGCCCAGCATGTCAATCACGCCCACATGCTCCAGCCCGCCAATCACCACAAACAGCCCCGCCAGCAGCAGCAGCGTAAGATAATCAATCTCTTTCAGCGAGGTCTTCACGAGCTTGCCCTGCTTTTTAATCGCATAATAGGCCGCGCCAATGAGATAAATTGCCACACAGATGATGCCGTTGAGCGCCGCGGGCTTGGTGGCCGTAAAGCTGCCCAGCGTGACGGTTTTTGGCAAAAACGAAACCAGAATCAGCGCCAGCACCGTGCCCAGCAGCAACGCCGTAGGAAAGTAATCTTGCACCTTCGTTTTTTCTTCGAGGTGAATCGGCTGCTTTTCTTTGCGGAACACCACAAACAGCAGTGCCGTGGCCGCCAAAAAGGCCAGCTGCACAATCCAAAACAGGCCCACGCCATAATGCGCGCGGCCTGCCGGTTTAAACAGGAAAAAGTCCAAAAAGTTCATGTTGGCCGCGCCGCCCAGCAAAATGGAGGTGGTGTCGCCCACCAGCGTGGCCGCGCCCTGCAAATTGGAGGCGATCGAAATCGCGATAATGCTGACCACAGGGCTAATCTTCAGCTTTTTGGCAATGTTGATGGCCACCGGGGCAATCATCAGCACCGTTGCCACATTGTCAACAAACGCCGAGACAACCCCCGCAAAAATCGAAAGCAAAATCACCGCCCACTTGAGGTTGGGCGATTTGTCAATCAGCCAATCCGCCATCAGGGCCGGCATTTTTGATTCGATGAACAGCGACACCGTGCCCATGGTGCCCGCAATCATCAAAATCACGTTCCAATCCACCGCCCCCGGCGCTTTGCCAAGGGGCACCACGCCCAGCACCACAAACAGCGCCGCCGCGCCCAGCGCAACAAACGACCGCGCCTTGCCAAACACCATTAGCCCAATATATGTCGCCGCAAAAATCCCCACCGCCGTCCAAAGCAACGCCTGCTGCCCCACAAGATCCCCAAACCAATGCATATGTTCTGCTTCCTTATTTTAATAAAAATTTTTTTAGAGCCTGTACAGGCCTCAACGAGACCTAATGCATTATAACGCGCTTGTGCGGGTTTGTCAATATATTTTTTGCAGAATCCTGTTAAAGATTTTTACTCTCTCCCCCTTGCTTTTTTATACTATACCAGTTATAATAGAAGCAAAAGAAAAATAAGAGGGGATAGAGGATTTATGAAATACTTCCGCAAATCCACAGCACTTTTGTTGAGCGTCGTTCTGCTTGTTTCGGCACTGGGCATTGGGTTTCGCGCCTCCGCCGGCAACCGCTGCAGCTGTGCCGAAATTCCGCGCGTCATGGTGGACGGCATTGGTGTGGCGTTGCACTACGACCAAGGCGGCCCGGACGAATACGATGTATCTGTTGTAGCGCCCGAAAACCTTAAGGAGCAGGTGCTGCCCATTGTGACGAATATTATCGCCGCGGCGGCCACGCGCAGCTGGGATAAAGGCGCGGATGCCATCAGCGCACTGGCCTACGGCCTGTTTGGGCACCTGCAGGTGGATGAATACGGTGTCAGCGTCAACCCTGTCACCAACTTTGCAAAACCGGTGAACACACAACAGAACCACCAAACAAACCCCAAATACGAGTTCAGCTACGACTGGCGAATGGACCCCATGGAAAGCGCCGCCCTTCTCAACCAATACATCCAAGAAGTAAAAAGCGCCACGGGGCACAGCCAGGTGAACCTCATCGCCTTCAGCGAGGGCAGCATGGTTTGTATGGGCTACTTTGCGCAGTTCCAATACGACGATATTGCGCAGTACATTTCTATCATGGGCGCACACAACGGGCTGACCCTTGTGGGCGAGCTTTTTAACAAACACATCGACCTCAACGGCACGATTGCGGCGGAATACATGCGCGCCTATGGGCGCTTTGCGGGCGACGACGGCGCTTTTGCGCTCTTTAAGCCTTTGGCCGACGTGCTGGAGGGCGTTGGCCTGGTGGACGCGCTGGTGGGGGCATTAAACCTCCTGCTCAAAAATGTGCAAGACAAAGTCTTTGCCGATACGCTCATCCCGCTGTTTGTGCAGTGGCCCGCACTGTGGGGCTTCGTGCCCCACGAATACTACGAATCCGCCAAGCAAACCCTGCTTAGCGGCCCGAAGTACGACGACTTTAGAGCATTGATCGACAACTTCCACTACAAAGCGGGCCCTGGCTACAAAGCCGACACACTGCTTGCCAATGCCGCAAAAAAGACCAAAGTGTCCATCGTTGCGTCCTACGGCTTTCCTACGCAGCCCTTCGCGCCCAATTCGCTCATCGACGCCGATGGCCTGATTGACACTGCCCGCGAAAGCTGCGGGGCCACCACCGCCGGTCTGTTTAAAACCTTCCCACAGGGCTACACCCAAAAAGTGGCCGACGAACACAACCACGTTTCGCCCGATCTGCGTGTGGACGCTTCCACCTGCCTGCTGCCCGAGCAAACCTGGTTCCTCAAAAACCAAATCCACTTCACCTTTGGCTTTGCGCCCTTCCTCGACTTTTTAGTCAGCAGCAAAAACCAGCCCACCGTGTGGGCGGACCCGGCGTACCCGCAATTTCTCACCCACCTGCCCAACAACACCTTCGTGCCCACCCAACCCGAAGCCCCCGCCAAAACCGTCAGTCTGCCACAAAGTTTTCTGGCCCTCTTCGACGTGGTGTGTCAGTTGATTATCGCAAAGGTGCAGGAGGGGTAACGTTTTCTCTCCCCCCATTTTAACACAAAGGAACCCACCGTGAAAAAACACGCAAAAACGCTGGAGCTAGATCAAATTCTTGCGTTGCTGGCACAAAAGTGTGCCTGCGACGATGCAAAGCAATTGGCGCTGGCACTGGTGCCGGAGCCGGATTTGCAGCTGGCGCAGGCGCTGATTAACCAAACGCGCGACGCGCACATGCTGCTGGCGCGGTTTGGCGGCCCTGCCTTTGGCGGGCTGCTGCACATCAACAACGCCCTGCGGCGCGCGCAGGCAGGCGGCGTGCTCACGCTGCGGGAGCTGCTGCAAATTGCGCAGGTACTGCGGGTGCTGCGGGGCATTGCCACGTGGCGCGAGGGCAGCGCCGGCGTGGAATGCTGCCTGGACGCCCTGTTTGGCGGCATTCAACCAAACAAATACCTGGAAGACGCCATTGGCGGCGTAGTGCTCTCGGAGGATCGGGTGGCCGACCATGCCAGCCCCGCGCTGGCCGATATCCGGCGGAAAATCAGGCAGCAAGAAAGCAGCGTGCGCAGCAAATTGGAGGCTCTGACCCGCTCCCCCGCCTATGCAAAAATTTTGCAAGAGAGCCTGGTAACCATGCGGGGTGGGCGCTTTGTGGTTCCCGTAAAAGCCGAACACCGGGGCGAAATCCCCGGTCTGGTGCACGATGCCAGCGCCAGCGGGGCCACCGTGTTCATCGAACCCATGGCCGTGGTGGAGGCCAACAACGAAATCCGCGTGCTGCAAGGCAAGGAGCGCGAAGAAATTGAGCGCATTTTGGTGGCGCTTTCGCAATTGGCGGGCAGTTTTTACGATTCCGTGGCGGCTAGCTACGATTGCGCGGTGGAGCTCAACGTGATTTTTGCCAAGGCGCACCTGGCCTACGACATGCACGCCAGCGTGCCCACGCTCAACAACGAGGGCAAAATTTTGCTGCGGCGCGCGCGGCACCCGCTAATCTCGAAAGACAAAGTGGTGCCCATCAACCTCCAGCTAGGCTTTGGGTTCGATACCCTGGTGATCACCGGACCCAACACCGGGGGCAAAACCGTCACACTAAAAACCCTGGGGCTGCTCACGCTCATGGCCATGTGCGGCCTGCTGTTGCCGGTGGACGACGGCAGCACGGTGGCGGTGTGGAACCAAGTGCTGGCCGACATTGGCGACGAACAGAGCATTGCCCAAAACCTTTCCACCTTCAGCAGCCACATGACGAATATCATTTCAATCCTCAAAGTTGCCAACAGCCGCAGCCTGGCCCTGATTGACGAGTTGGGCGCGGGCACCGACCCTGTGGAGGGCGCGGCTCTGGCCACAGCCATTTTGGAGGCCCTGCGCGGCAAGGGCGCAAAGCTTGCCGCCACCACCCACTATGCCGAGCTGAAGGCCTATGCCCTCAACACGCCCGGTGTCGAGAACGGCTCTTGCGAATTTGACGTAGAAACCCTGCGCCCCACCTATCGGCTGCTGATTGGCGTGCCGGGGCGCAGCAACGCGTTTGCAATTTCGGAGCGGCTGGGGCTGCCCGGCGGCGTGGTGGCTCGCGCGCAAGCGTTGGTCAGCGGCGAGAGCACCCGCTTTGAGGATGTGCTGGGCCAGCTCGAACAGCGCCAACACCTGGCGGATGCCGCCCGAGACGAAGCGGAGCGGCTGCGGCTGCAGGCACGGCAGGCCCTCGAACAGGTGGAGCAAATCAAAAACGAAGCGACGCAAAAACAGCAAAAAATATTGGAGGATGCCCGGGCCGCGGGGCGGCAAATTGCCGAAAAAGCCAAACGGGAGTCCTATGCGCTGGTGGGCGAGTTGGAGCGGCTAAAAAAAGAAAAAGACAGCGCAAAAAACATCGACGAGCTGGCGCGCCGCGCCCGCGCCGCCCTCAAAAAAGGCCTCGACAGCCTGGACGATGCCACGCGGAACCCGCCGGAGGCGGAAGACGACGACTACGTGCTGCCGCGCCCACTTCAAATTGGTGACCGTGTGCGTCTGGCCGATACCAAAACGGAAGCTGAGGTGCTGGAGCTACCCGACACGAAGGGCGGCGTGAAGGTGTGGGCCGGCTCCATGGCCATGCGCACAAACGCGAGCAATCTGCGCCTGCTTAAGCAAAAGCCGGTGCCCCTGCACGGTGGCAAGCGCCGCCCAAAAAGCGAAGAGCCTGTGCAGCCCTGCGTCGCGGCCGAAACCCGGATTGACCTGCGAGGCCTGCCTGTGGAGGAATGCCTTGACAAACTGGATCTTTATATCGACCAGGCACTGCGCACGGGGCTGCACGAGTTCACCGTGGTGCACGGCAAAGGCACCGGCGCCCTGCGCGCCGCCGTGCAACAATACCTGCGCAAATCGCCCTACGTCAAAACCCACCGTCTTGGTGTCTATGGCGAGGGCGAAAACGGCGTGACCATTGTGGAGTTGAAATGATGAATGCACAAAAAAACCCCGCCGTGAGCGTGATCGTCCCGGTCTACAACGCGGCGGCCTATCTCCCCGACTGCCTGGCTTCCGTGGCCGGGCAGTCGTTTTGCAACTTTGAGCTGCTGCTTATCGACGACGGTTCGACGGATGAAAGCCCCGCGCTTTGTGATTCTTTTGCGCAAACAGAACCCCGTGCGCGGGTGCTGCACCAGGCCAACGCGGGGCCTTCGTTGGCGCGCAACGCGGGCATAGATGCCGCGCGGGGAACATACATCACATTTGTGGATGCCGACGACTGGCTGCACCCCCATATGCTGGCGCGGTTGGTGCGGCGCGCGGAGGATAGCGGCGCGGAGCTGGTGCAATGCCGCGCCTTCGAGGCGCTGCCGGACGGCACGGTGCACAAAAGCGAAATTTATGCGCCGGACGGCCC
>JAITBA010000155.1 GCA_031283835.1 Oscillospiraceae bacterium | reverse complement strand
AGCGGGCAGGCGTGAGCTAAGCCTTTAGCGTGGTGGATTCTGGCCTGCTAGAAGCCTGCGTGCGCGAGACCCTGAACGCCAACGCGCCGCGCACCATGGCGGTGCTCAAGCCTTTGCGCGTGGTCATCGAGAACTACCCGGAGGGGCGCACCGAAGCGCTCAACATTGAACGGCACCCCGACCACCCCGAAATGGGCAGCGAAACCGTGCCCTTTAGCCGTGAAATTTTTGTGGAGCGGGACGACTTTTTGATTGACCCGCCAAAGAAATTTTTTCGGTTGTACCCCGGAAACGAAGTGCGGCTCAAGGGGGCCTACTTCATCAAGTGCGTGGGCTACGAAGCCGACGAGAGCGGCGAGGTGACGCTGCTGCGCTGCACCTACGACCCCGAAAGCAAGGGCGGCACCAGCCCCGACGGCCGCAAGGTGCGCGGCACGCTGCATTGGGTGGACGCCGCCGCCGCCATCACCGCCGAGGTGCGCCTTTATGACCGCCTGTTCTGCGTAGAAAACCCCTCCGCCGAGGAAGATTACGCGGCCGTGCTGAACCCGCAATCCCTCATAATCCTTAAAAACGCGAAGATTGCCCCCTCGTTCTGGGCCGCTCTTGCGCAGGGGCTTTTGGATAAAACCAACAAGGGCAGCTGTCAGTTTATGCGGAACGGGTATTTTATTCCGGATGCGGATTCCACCCCCGAAAAGCCGGTGTTCAACCGAACAGTGGCGTTGAATTCGTCGTGGTAACAAGCTTTGCCTTTTGGCTCTCAAATTCCTTTACTTACGCTAAAAAAAGGAACAGGAAGTGGTGTGTTTTGAGGAACAGACGAAAAATCACGCGGCAGCGGTGCGGGATAAAAAGGTGCTTGGCGGCGTTGGGCGTGCTGTGGGTGATGATACTCCTGGCGGCGTGCGGAACAAGCGTGCCCAAAACAAACCCAAAAACCACTGCGGCACCGGTGACGAGCGGCGCGACGACGACCAAAGCGCCTTTAAAACGAACGGTGAAATTCATGGCGGCGGGCGATAACCTGATCCACGACGTGATTTATAGACAGGCGCAGGCGCGGGCAAAAGGTGCCGCTCCGTACGATTTTGACTATGCCTACGACGGTGTGCGCGCGCTGCTGGCAAAGGCGGATTTAGCATATATCAACCAAGAAACCCCGGTTGCCGGGGCGATTGCGCCGCCGTCGTCCTACCCGCGTTTCAATTCTCCCACCGAATTGGGCGACGCGGTGGTGAAGCTGGGGTTCCGGGCCATTGGGCTAAGCAACAACCACATGCTAGACAAAGGGGCGCAAGGCGTGCTGGCCAGTTTGGACTATTGGGCCATGCAACCGGGCAATTGGCAGCCGCGCCCGCAAAAAGTGGTGACCATTGGGGCCTACCGCGACATGGCGGACTTTGCCGCGCCGCGGGTGCTCGAAGTGAACGGGATTCGGTTTGCGTTTGTGGCCGCGACCGACGGTTATAATGGCCTGGCTTTGCCCAATGGCAGCCCTCTGGTGCTGCCGCTGCTTCATGACGAAGACTTGCTGCGGCAAGCCATTGCCGCCGGGCGCAAGGTTGCCGACGTGGTGACGGCGTGCTTTCATTGGGGCGACGAAAATTCGCCGAACGTGAACGATGCGCAGCGGGAATTGGCGCAAAAAGCGGCGGACTGGGGCGCGGACATTATTTTGGGCAGCCACCCGCATGTGTTGCAGCCGATGGAATCGATTGACAAAGCGGACGGCGGCAAGGCGTTTGTGATTTATTCGCTGGGCAATTTTATCTCGGCACAAAACAAAGCCCCCAACCTGGTGGGCGGCGTGTTGGAACTGACAATTGAAAAAATCGGGGACGTGTCGGAAGTCAAAGCCCCTGTGTTCCACCCGGTGGTTACGCAATACGGCAGCGGCTACAGCAACCTGCATCTGGTTGCCTGGAGCGACTACACGCCCGCGCTGGCGCAGGCCCATGGCGTGCGCAGCCACGACAGCCGGTTCAGCTACGACTACATAAAAGAACTGTTGGAGCGGACAGGGCTGCTATGAGCCTTTGCGCCCAAAGAGAATTTAGACTTAGATTTAGATTTGTTTTAATTTTTTGCTTTTTCGCGCAAAAGCCTTGCAAAACACGGCTATTTGTATTATGATATTTGTATGCTGGCTGAATAGACATAAGGAGGAACGGGACATGGCACGAAAAAAGCCCACAAAAGAGGGGGCACGGCTCGAGGTGGCCGAAAGCACAAAGGCATATATGCTGGACGGCGTGCGTCATGTATGCGAGAATTTTAAGCAACGGCTGCCCGGCTCACAGAGCGAGCGCGACGCGCAGGCCTTCTTCAAAAAAGAATTGGAGGGCTATGCCGACGAAGTGACGATGGAAGATTTTACGCTGCACCCGGGCGCGTTCATGGGGTTCATTCCCGTGGCGGCGGTGATGATTCTGGCGGCGGTTCCCTGTTTTTTGTTGAGCCGCGGAAACATCCCCCTGGCGGTGGCCGGCGCGGTGTTGCCGCTGCTTGCACTGCTGATGTTTTTGTTCGAGTTCCTGTTTTATCGCGAATTTGTCGATTTTTTGTTCCCCAAAAAGGTGTCGCGCAATGTCTACGCAGTGCGCAAGCCCAGCGGAGAAGTAAAAAGGCGCATCATTTTTGGCGGGCACACAGACGCGGCCAATGAGTGGACTTACTCGTGGCTGGGCGAAAAAGCGGCGCTGGGCACCGTGATTTTTGGCGCGGTGGTTTCCATGCTGCTCAGCCTGGTGGCAAACCTGGTGAACGCGGTTTATACCGTGGCGGGGCACGTGTATCGTTTTGGTTCGGCAGACTTTGCGTCAAAATGGCAGGGCGGTTGGCTGGTGTGGAGCGTTCTGCTGCTGCTCACTATCCCCTTTGCGCTGGCGATTATCAAGTTCATCAACTACAAAGTAGTAACCGATGGGGCCAACGACAACCTGAGCGCGAACTACATTGCCATGGCGGTGCTTAAGGAAATGCACGACAGCGACGTGCGATTAGAAAACACAGAGGTGTGCGCGCTGCTAACCGGCAGCGAAGAGGCGGGCCTGCGCGGCGCAAAGGCCTTCGCGCTTGCGCACCACGAGACGCTGAGCGACCCGAACGTAGAAACCATCTTCGTTGCCATGGACACCATGCGCGAAGTGGAAGAACTGCGCATCTGCAACTTTGGGTGCACGGGCACGGTCTATAACGACTATGCCGTGGGCGACCTGCTTCGCGACGCCGGCAAGGCTTGCGGGGTGGATATTCCCAACAGCGAACTGTACCCCGGCGCGGTGGACAGCGAGGCGTTCAGCGTATATGGTCTGCGCGCCAACGGCTTCACAGGGGTGAGCCACGACGCAAAGCGCTACTACCACACCCGGCAAGACACCCCCGACAACATGGACGCCGACTGCGTAACCTTGAGCCTGAACATCTGCAAAGAAGCGACACGGATTTTTGACGAAAATGGCATGGCGGGCTATGACGCGAAGCGGGGAACGTAAGAATTTACGCACGCTCACCGCAGGTGTGTTTTTCTCGTGACAAAAAGCCGCAGGTGCGCGGGCACGAAAGTTGGCAAAAGAGAGAACCTGCACGCGCGAACTGCTCACCGCAGGTGCGCAGGTGTAAAGATGTGATTCACGAAAAGGAGGATCTTATGGATTCGAATCAAGTGCAAATTTTGATCGCCATGGTGTTCTACCTTGGCGCGATGCTGCTCATCGGCATTTTGTTTGCAAAGCGAGCCAACAAAAGCAGTGCGGACTACTTTATTGGCGGGCGCAGCCTTGGCCCATGGGTGGCGGCAATGAGCGCCGAGGCCAGCGACATGAGCGGCTGGCTGCTGATGGGGCTGCCCGGCGTAGCCTATTGGTGCGGGTTGGCAGACGCCTTTTGGACAGCTGTTGGCCTGGGGCTAGGCACCTACTTCAACTGGCTGTTTGTGAGCAAACGCCTGCGGCGCTATTCGCTGGTGGCAGGCAACGCCATCACGCTGCCCGAATTTTTTAGCAACCGCTACAAAGAAAAATCGAAGCCGATTCTGGTGATTTCCTCTTTGTTCATTCTTGTGTTTTTTG
>JAITBA010000118.1 GCA_031283835.1 Oscillospiraceae bacterium | reverse complement strand
TTTAGCTTGAACTTCGCATTGTTCCGGGACGAGATGACGAAGTGCAGGTGCGCGCCCGCCGGCAGTTCGGCCAGGGTGAAGCCAACAATTTCAAAATCCTCGCGGCAAGACACGTGGCTGCTAGTCACGCTGCTGGGGATCACCGCACCGTCGCTGGTGATCGCCAGTTCAATGCGCCCGCACTCCACGCTTTCGGCACGCAGCGCATAGCGAATCTCATACACGCCGCCTTCCTCCACAACCACGGAGTGATGGTCGTCATACCACACGCCCGAGCGCGGCAAAAATTCGGAGAAAGTCATGGCGACCACTTCGTCCGGGCGCATTTCGAATTCGCCTGCGTGGTTGTTATACAGCCCACCGTAGACGCCGTAAGCGTCCCTTCCATTGCGACCCTGCGGGCCTGCGGGGCCGGTTGCGCCGTTTGCGCCGTTTTCGGCGGCCGGAATGACCATCACAAAATCGGCGAGCGAGCGTGTGCCTGCGTTGTAGACATAGGGCTGCGTGCCGGGTTCGCCAAGCACTACGCGCAAGCTGTTGATTTCTGCCGCATCGCCTTGCAAGCCCTGCGGCCCGCGTTCCCCCACGGCCCCCGTAGGCCCTTCGGCACCAGTTTCGCCTTGACAACCACGTGCACCAGTTTCGCCGCGCAAACCAGGAAGACCCTGTGCGCCAACTTCGCCTTGACAACCCTGTGCGCCAACTTCGCCGCGCAAGCCAACCGCGCCAGTTGCACCGGTAGCACCGCGCATGCCGGGCAAGCCCTGTGCGCCAGTTTCGCCGTGCAAACCGGGCAGACCCTGTGCGCCAGTTTCACCACGCAAGCCAACCGCGCCAGTTGCACCGGTAGCACCGCGCAAGCCGGGCAGACCTTGCGCGCCAGTTTCACCACGCAAGCCAACCACGCCAGTTGCACCGGTAGCACCGCGCATGCCGGGCAAGCCCTGTGCGCCTGTTTCACCGCGCAAGCCAACCGCGCCAGTTGCACCGGTAGCACCGCGCAGACCGGGCAAGCCCTGCGCGCCAGTTTCACCACGCAAACCGGGCAGACCGGCGGGGATAACGAAGGTTAGCACAGCGTTGGTGTCGCGACCCGCGTTGAGCACGGCGGCATCGCTGCCCGGCTCCCCTGTGATAGTGCGCAGAATTTCGATCGTTGCGGGCTGTCCCGGAAGCCCCGGCGCGCCCTGAAGCCCTTGCAAGCCCTTCGGCCCGCGTTCCCCTGCGGTGCCCACAGGCCCCACATCCCCCGTAGGCCCTTCGGGTCCTGTTGCGCCTGTTGCACCTGTTGCGCCGCGGAAATATTTGCAGCAATAGGTTGGCTCGGCAAACCCGTTGGCGCCGCAGCCGAACGGGTCGAAGCCATACTGATTCGGCAAATGGATCCCTCCCCCATCATTTTAAAAAAAATTTTATTATTTGGCGATTTTTTGCACGGAAACCGTCTCTGGTACCGAATTGTTCCGGCGCAGGTTCCCTGCTCTATCAATATATTCAAAAACGCGCGGAATGTTCCGATTAAATTAGACCTCCGCGGAACCCGTGGTGACGGTTTTGCTCGCGGGTGTATCTGTTATGCCGGCGGCCAGTTTGGCCAAGGTGTTGCCGGTGCAGGGGGCAATCACAAAAACATCCAGCAAATTCTTTGGCCCCAGGGGTTCTGCCTGCGGAAGGGTGACCGCCGACCCTCCGGACAAGTTCCGCTATGTTCCGCAAAAAAAGTACAACCCTTCCCCATACTATCGTACTAGCCCCCTCGCATATAGCTGTTTTGACACTATAGGGGGGGCGATTTTTTGACAGAAGAAGAGCGCGCGGCGTTGGTGGATATTGGCACAGTGCACATTGACCCAAACCTGCCGCCTGCCGAACGGGCGGCGGATTACCTCCGGCAAATCAAGGACCCCTATTGCTTCATCTGCAACGGGGCGGTGGTGCGTCTGCAATTTGACCCAAACGGCGGCGACCTAAAGAGCCACTTGAAGAATTATTTTATTGCCTGCAAGCAAGGATGAAAAACAGCAGAAGGCATTGACTATCAAGGCATTTCATGGCATCATGCCCCCGTGATTGCGGGGGGAAGGAGGACTTATGGCGCGCATCCGAAAGGCACAAAAACAGGCCGAAACAGCCCGGCTTGTGCAATGGTCGGCAGCCATCTACATCCGGCTCTCGCGCGAGGACGGCAATGACGAAAGCTACAGCGTGCAAAACCAGCGGCAGCGGCTCATGACGTTTTTTGAGTCCCTCGCGCCGGAAGAATCTATGCAGCTGGCAGATGTCTACATTGACGACGGCTTCACGGGGACCGACAGCGAGCGCGACAGTTTTCAGCGCATGCTGCGTGACCTGGACGAAGGCAAAATCAACTGCATTATTGTGAAAGATTTGAGCAGACTGAGCCGCAACGATTGGGAGTGCAAACGATACTTGCAGCATTTGTTTGTGATAAAAGATACGCGCTTTATTTCGCTGGAGCTGCCGCGTCTCGACAGCTACAAGCGGCCCGATGAAATTTATGACCTGGGCGTGACCATGCAGAGCGCCTACAACGAAAACCACTGCCGCGAAACGTCCATCAAAGTGCGTGGCACCTTCAATGCCAAGCGCCGGGCGGGCGAGTTCATTGGGGCGTTTGCGCCCTACGGGTACCTCAAAAACCCCGCCGACAAGCACCGCTTCGTCGCCGACCCCGTCGCCGCCCCCATCGTCCGCGACATTTTTCACTGGTTTGTGCGCGAAGGCATGAGCAAAAACGGCATTGTGAAGCGGCTGATCGAACGGGGCATTCCGTGCCCCACAACCTATAAACGGCAAAACGGGATGAACTATCAGAACCCGATGATTCTCAAAGTCGATCCCCTGTGGTCGGCGCGCACGGTTTCGGAGATTCTTTCGAACCAGATGTACTTGGGGCACATGGTGCAGGGCAAGCAGAAAGTGAAGAGCTACAAGGTGCACACGCGCGTGAACTTGCCGGAAGACGAGTGGTTCATCAAAAAAGATATGCATGAGCCGCTTGTGGACGAGGACATTTTTTGCAGGGCGCAAGACCTGATGCGCCGCGACACCTGCACACCGCCGCATTCCGGGCAGCTTTATCCGTTCTCCGGCTTTTTGCGCTGCGCCGACTGCGAAAAGTCTATGTGCCGCAGGTTATCAAGGCAAAATGTCTACTATGCCTGCCGCACGAACATCACCACCGGGCTGTGCACAAGGCATTCTATTCGCCACGACCGGCTTGAGGCAATCGTGCTGGCGGCGATCCGAAGGCAGATGGAGCTGATTGACGGCCTTGCCGAGATGATTGACGAAATCGATGCCGCGCCGGTGCGGCGCACGGAATCGGCACAGCTGGAGCGCGCCGTCAAAACGCGCCGCGCGGAACTGGAAAAAACGCACACGCTCTACGACGGCCTCTACGCCGACTGGAAATCCGGCAATATCTCGCTCGAGGCCTACCAGCGCATGAAGTTGAAGTACGAAGAAAAAGAGGGCACGCTCAAGCGCGTCATCGCCCGCCTGGAAGAAGAAGTTCACATCGCGGCACAGGGTATAACTTCGCGGAACCCGTACTTCGAAACCTTCCGCAAGCACCGCGCACTAACCGAACTCAACCGGGGCATTGTGACGGAATTGATCGGCGAAATCCGCATTCGCGAAGGCGGCGACGCAGACATTGACTTTGCCTTTGCGCCACATTAAGTTGTTATTGTTGGCAAGGGCGGCACAGAAAACCCGTTTGCGCCAATTAAATTAAAAGGGCTTGACAAACGCAGAAAAATAGAGTAAGATTATAATACGATGTAATCGCGTCCCAAAATAAGGCTGGTTTTTGTGAATAACTCGGTTGAAAGTGTGGAAAAGTGGGAAATTCGAGGCCGGCTTTCGTGAATCGAGGGGCTTTGCGGGACGAAAAGCAACCGGGGTTGGCTTTTGGTTAAAAAAATTTTTGAGGGGAGGAATGCGGGGTGGCAAGGCTACGCGGGAACGCGGAAGGGACATTGGACACAAAATGGCGCGCCGCTGTGCCCACCAAATTCCGTCCCATTTTTGCCGACCAAAAAGATTTGGTGCTCTGGGAGCCGCAGGGCGAGAACCAGCCGTTTTTGGTGCTGGCGCTGGACGATTACTTTGACGACATCTATGAGCGGGAATATGCCGCGGCAGAAAAATCGCAGCGGGCCGATTTGACGCACGACACTTTGGGCCATATGGAATACACCGACCTGGACACGGCGTCTCGGTTTGTGCTGCCCGAGAATTTTCGCTTGAAGGCGGGTTTTGCCAAGGGCGAGAAGCTATTCTTTTTGGCAAACCGCACATACCTCGAAGTTTGGCCGATGCACCAGTGGCAGGCACGCGAGGCCGCCCGGCGGCAGGCACGTTCGCTTTTGGATTATACGCCGGACCCGGTGGTGCGCATTGACGCCGCACTGCGCGGGGAAGCGCCCCCTGCCGCAAGCGAACCGCCAAGCGAGGGACAAAACAATGCCTGAAGATTTTCGACACGTCACTGTGCTGCCGCGCGAAACCGTGGCGGCGCTGCACCCCAAACCCGGCGGGTGCTATCTTGACGGGACGGCGGGCGGCGGCGGCCACACGGCGTTGCTGCTGGAGGCCCTGCGGCACCAGGGGCAAATTTTTGCCTTTGACCGGGACCCGGACGCTGTGGCGGCGCTGCAAGCCCGTTTTGCGAACGAGCCTGCCGTGACGGTGGTGCATGGCAATTTTTTCCGCGCAAAGGCACTGTTGCCCGGT
>JAITBA010000115.1 GCA_031283835.1 Oscillospiraceae bacterium | reverse complement strand
CCAATATCAAAGATATTCCCGGATTCGTGGCGTTTTTTGGCATGGCAAGCCCCGTGACTGGCGCGGACGGCAAGCAGCTGATCAATTTGCTGGGCAAGCCGCTGTTTGGCGACCGGGCGGGCTATGGATGGCTCACGGTGCTTTCAACCATGAGCTGGGGTCTTGGCTACTTCGGTATGCCGCAGGTGCTGCTGCGGTTCATGGCCATTCGCAAAACGAAGGAACTCTCGCGCTCGCGCAGAATTGCGATGGTGTGGTGTGTGATTTCGATGGCGGCGGCGGTGTTCATCGGCCTGCTGGGCCGAACGCTGCCCTCCATTGCCACGCACGACGCGCTATTAACCGCTTCCGGCGCCGAAAACGTGTTCATTCAGCTTTCGAGTTTACTGTTCCACCCGATTGTGGCGGGGATTGTGATGGCGGGCATTCTGGCCGCGGCCATGAGCAGCTCCGACAGCTACCTGCTAATCGCCTCCTCGGCGGTGAGCAAAAACATATGGCAGGGCTTGTTCCGCAAAAAAGCCACCGAGAAAGAAGTGATGTGGGTAAGCCGCATTGCGCTGCTGGCCATTGCGCTGTTTGGCGTGGTGGTTGCCTGGAACAAGAACAGCAAAATCTTTGACATTGTGAGCTTTGCGTGGGCGGGCTTTGGCGCAACCTTCGGCCCGTTGGTGCTGTTCAGCTTGTTCTGGAAGCGCACAACCAAGTGGGGCGCCCTGGCGGGGATGCTGGGCGGCGGCGGCATGGTGTTCTTCTACAAACTCTTCATTCGTGTACACTTTTCCGAAACCATTTTTAATATATATGAGCTGTTGCCCGCGTTCTTGTTCAGCTGTGTGCTCATTTGCGCGGTGTCGCTGCTAACCAAACGGCCGGAGCAAGCCGTGCTAGACGAATTCGAAACCGTCAAAACGGCCAGCGACGACGAAATTGAGGCGGCAGTGCAGGCATAGGGCCAACCCATTAACAGGGAGAAAAACGGATGGAACAGTGGCAGAATGTCCGCGTGTGGTTCGAGAAGCGGGGGCGCGCAAAATATATTTCGCATTTGGATTTGATGCGGGCAATGAGCCGCGCTGTGCGCCGCGCCGCGCTGCCGCTGTGGTATACCGAAGGGTTCCACCCGCACCCGTATTTATCGTTTCCGCTGCCGCTGCCGCTGGGGCAGGAGGGGCTGCGCGAAGCCCTCGACCTGCGGCTGGAGCAGGCGCTGCCCGAGGCCGAAATTGCCGCACGGTTGGGCGCGGCGCTGCCCGAGGGGATTCGTGTGCTGTGCGCGGCGGAACCATGGGCGGGCCCGGGCGAAATCAAGTCGGCGGCCTACACCATTGCCTTTGCTTGCGACGACCAAAAAAAAACGCGCGACAAGCTGCAGGCGGGGCAACTCACGGCAAAAAAAACGGGCAAACAGGGGCATCGCAAAATCGAAAAAGAAATTCTGCTCGCGCCGCTGATTTTTTCGTACGATTTGCAAAGCTTGCCAAACGGCGGCACACAGCTTGGCTGCACGCTTGCCGCCGGCAGCGAAGGCAACCTAAACCCCGCGCTGCTGTGCGACGCGCTGGGCATTGCCGCACCGCAAATCACCCGCGTGCAGCTGCAAAAAGCCGACGGCAGCCGCTGGGAGTGACCGCTTCTGCGACCCCGCAAAAAACATGGCCCTTGGCTATAAAAACACGAAACGAACACAGCCTCCGTGCAGTGACGCGCGGGGGTTTTTGCTGCGCAACATGCCGTGTTCACGATTCTTTCACAAAAAAACAATTGACAAATGCGTCATTTAGGGGTATGATAATAGATAGCGCTAGCACTCTTTTTGTAAGAGTGCTAAGCCCGCGGAAAGAGGGACGGTCTTTGTGGAGCCAAGCAACAGGAAACAGCGCATTCTGGCGGCCATTGTGGAGCTTTATAACGAAACCGGGGAGCCTGTGGGTTCCAAGCGGCTGGCCGAAGTGCTTTCTGCCACCGAAGCCCTTTCGTCCGCCACCATTCGCAACGAGATGGCGCAGCTGTCGGAGCACGGCTACCTCGAACAGCCGCACACCTCTGCCGGGCGCGTGCCCTCCCCCTTGGGTTATCGCTATTACCTCGATCATCTGCTGCCCCTGCGGGAGCTGAGCCGGGAACAGCGTGCCCGGCTCGAAGCCCAACTGCGCGAGCGCGCCCGCGAACCCGAACGCCTACTCGAAAACGCCAGCGAAATCCTTGCGGACCTCACCGGCTGCACCGCCATGTGCGTGCCCGGCGAGCAGGTGCAAATCAAGCGCATCGAAGTCGCGCCGCTGGGTCGCACCATGGCCATGCTGGCGTTGCTCACCACCGGCGGCACAGTCAAAAGCAAGGTTGTGCGCACCGAAGCCCCCCTCACCGCCGAAACCCTCGAGGCCTTCTACGCCCTGATAGAAACCCACGTGGTGGGCATGCCCGCCGATCGTTTTCGCTGCGGCCCGGCGCAGGTGCAAAGCCTTGCCGCCAAAGCGGGCCCGCACTTTTTGGCCGTGGCGCCGCTGCTGGCCGGGGTGATGGATCTTGCCCAGGCCGCCGGCGGCCGCGAAGTCCTCGCAGGCGAAACCAGGCTTGGCCCCGCGCCCGTGCTGCCGCCGCTGCTGCACTACCTCAAGCAAAACGCCAACCCGACACAGCTCAAAGTCGTTCTTGGCGCCGAGGCCGACCCCAGCGCCCGTGGCGTCACCATGGTGGTAGCGCCCTACGCCATTGGCCAAGCCCAGGGCGGCCTGCTGGCCATTGTTGGCTCCATCCGCATGGATTACGCCGGCATTATCCCCAGTCTGCAATTCATCGCGGCGCTGCTAGGCAAATTCCTCGAAAATAACGCGGAGTGAGCGCAGATAACAAATACACACACACACAAGGAGGGTCCCCCCGTTGGCCGAAGAAGAATTAGTGGAAGAACAAACAACCGAAGCCGAAACCCCCGATGAGGAAACGCTCGTCCTCGACCCCGTTGTCGAAGATCTGAAGTCGGCAAAAGACCAGTTGCTGCGTCTTGCCGCGGAGTTCGATAACTTTAAAAAGCGCAGCCAAAAAGAGAAAGATGAAATCTATGGCAACGCGAAGGTTAAGCTGCTGGCGGCGTTTTTGCCTGTGCTCGATA
>JAITBA010000062.1 GCA_031283835.1 Oscillospiraceae bacterium | reverse complement strand
CATTGCAAACCCCGGCTGCCACGCCAGCGGGTGCATTGCGCTGGTGCGTCCGTTGATACACAGCGGCTTGCTCTTGCAAAACGAAAAACTCTGCTGCTTTTCGCTCACGGGCTACACAGGCGGCGGCAAGGCGATGATTGCGGCGTATGAATCCCCCGCGCGGCAGCGAGGCGACGACTTTAGCGCACCAAAACAATATGCCTTGGCGCAGCAGCACAAGCACCTGCCCGAAATGCGGCGCTATGCCGGGCTGGAATTTGCGCCTGCGTTTTGCCCCGTGGTGGCGGACTTTGATTGCGGCATGGAAGTGACAATTCCGCTCAATTTGCCGGGCTTTGGCCCCGAGGCGGCCCGGGAATGCTACCATGCATATTATGCAAACGCGGCGCTGACGCGGGTGCTGGAACCCGGCGCGCCCGCGCTGCCGCTCAACGCCTACAAGGGCATTGACCGCATGGATATTGCCGTGGAAGGCAACGACGAGCGGGTGTTGCTCATTGCGCGGTTCGATAACCTGGGCAAGGGGGCTTCCGGCGCGGCGGTGCAGTGCATGAACATCGCGCTGGGACTCGACGAAACCACAGGGATTTCGATTTAACGATTTAACGAGATAAAAGGAGATCATATGGATTTTGCAAGCATTGCAGGCGGCGTGTGCGCGCCAAGGGGGTTCAAGGCGAACGGCGTGCATTGCGGCATCCGCGCAAACCGTTCAAAAGCCGATTTGGCGCTCATTGTGAGCGATGTGCCTGCTAGCGCGGCGGCGATTTATACGCAAAACCTGGTGAAAGGCGCGCCGCTTTCTGTGACGAAACAACATATTTTGGACGGCAAAGCGCAAGCCGTTGTGTGCAACAGCGGCAACGCCAACACCTGCAACGCCAATGGGATCGAAATCGCGGAGGGCATGGCCGCATTGGTGGAGCAAGCCACGGGCATTGCGGCAAGCGATGTGATTGTCGCCTCCACGGGCGTGATTGGCGAACCGCTCAGCCTTGCGCCCATCGAGACGGGTATGCCCGTGTTGGTGGCAGGGCTTTCTGCGGAAGGCGCAAACGCGGCCGCCCAGGCGATTATGACCACGGACACCGTGCGGAAGGAAGCGGCGGCGGAATTTTTTTTGGGGGGCAAAGCCTGCCGATTGGGTGGCATGGCCAAGGGCAGCGGCATGATTCACCCCAACATGGCCACAATGTTATGTTTTGTCACCAGCGACGTGGCCATTGCGCCGGGCGTGCTGCAAGCGGTTTTGCAAAAAAGCGCCGACGCAACGTTGAATATGATCACGGTAGATGGCGACACCTCGACCAACGACATGTGCTGCGTGCTGGCCAACGGTTTGGCGGGCAACGAAGAAATTCGCGGCCCGGGCGCGGATTGCGACGCGTTCGCCGCCGCGCTCACGCAGGTGATGCAGGCGCTGGCGAAGCTGTTGGCAGGCGACGGAGAGGGCGCGACGAAGCGCCTGGAGTGCCATGTGGCCGGCGCGAAGGACCTTGCCGGCGCCCGCGCGGCCGCCAAGGGCGTGGTGGGATCGAGCTTGTTTAAAGCGGCGATGTTTGGCGCGGACGCCAACTGGGGCCGGGTGCTGTGCGCGCTGGGCTACTGCGGCGCGGAATTGGATATCACGAAAGTTGCGGTGGATTTTGTTTCTGCCGCCGGGCGCGTGTCTGTGTGCAAAAACGGCGCGGGCGTGCCGTTCAGCGAGGCGCAGGCCAAGCAAGTGCTGCGCGAGCGCGCGGTTCGCATCGAAATCGCTCTGGGCGACGGCACCGCCGAAGCCACGGCCTGGGGCTGCGACCTGACCTATGATTATGTGAAAATCAATGGGGATTATCGCACATAACAACCGCAAAAAACACAAAAGCCCCCTGCGATTTTTTAGCAGGGGGCTTTTAATTTTGCTTTTAAATTTTGGCTCTTGATTTTGCTCTTAATTTTGGCTTTTGCTTATTTGTTGCGAACCGCAGGGACTACCAGCCCGATTGGGCACCGAATTCGTCGTAGAACCAGGGCTGGGTTTCGGGTTCGGTTACGGTGCCTTTGTCTTCCATCAGCTTCACGCTCACGTTAAAGCTTTCCACGGTGTAGTTGCTGTTTACGCGGGCGATGGTGAGTTTTAGTTCGTCGCCTACCTTGCCGTTTTCGACGGCCTGCAGCAGCACGTCGGGCTTGTTGAGGGGGTTGCCGTTCACGTGGGTGATGATGTCGTTGGTGCGCACCTGCGTGCCCTGAATGTCGCTGCCTTCGTCGATTTTTGCGATGATGAGAGAGCCGCTGGGCAGGCTATTGCTGCGCACAACCCAGTTGCCTGCCTGGGTTTGGGTGGCGGGGAGGTATTGGATGCCAAGCTTGGGCCGGTTGGGCACATAGCCTTTGGCGATGAGGTTGTTGACGACTTCTTGCACTGTTTTGGAGGGAATGGCGAAGCCCATGCCCTCATATTCGGTGTCCACAATCTTTTGGCTGTTGACACCCACCACCTGACCCAGCGTGTTCACCAGCGCGCCGCCGCTGTTGCCCGGGTTGATGGCCGCCGTGTGCTGGATGGTTTTCATTTTGTATTTGCTGGTGATGGCACGGTCGATGGCCGAGACCATGCCGTTGGTGAAGGAACCCTTGAACTCCACGCCGCCGGGGTTGCCGATGGCATAGATTGGCTCGCCCACCTTGAGCATGTCGCTGTCGCCGAACTCCGCGCCCTCCAGGCCCGTGGCCTTCACGCGCAGCAGCCCCACGTCGGTGCGGCTGTCGAAGCCAACGATTT
>JAITBA010000178.1 GCA_031283835.1 Oscillospiraceae bacterium | reverse complement strand
TGTGTCTCGACACCACCCACTGGGCAGGCTCCGGACACATCGGCGGAGGAATGAGCTGCATGGATATGCTGACCATCCTCTATTACAGGCACCTCAACCTCAGCGAAGACCCCAACTGGGAAGACCGCGACCGCTTCATTCTTAGCAAGGGCCACGCGGGTATCGCTTGGGCTCCCGTGCTCTGTGCCAAGGGCTACAACGACCCCGAGCAGCTCAAGACCTTCAACCTCACCAACAGCAAAATGGGCATTCACCTCGACGCCAACAAGGTGCACGGCGTTGACGCTTCCACCGGCTCGCTGGGCCATGGGCTGCCCATTGCCGTGGGCACCGCCCTTGCCGCCAAGGTGCTGGGCAAAGATTTCTTCACCTATTGCATCCTCGGCGACGGCGAGTGCGACGAAGGCGAAATTTGGGAAGGCGCCATGAGCGCCGCCCACTTTGGCGTGACAAACCTCGTCACCTTTGTGGACCGCAACAAGTGCATGATTGACGGCCCCACCGAAGAAGTAATGAAACTTGAGCCTTTTGCCGACAAATGGGCCGCGTTCGGCTTTCATGTGATTGAAGTGGATGGCCAGAACCTGAACGAACTGGACGATGCCATCCTCTTTGCCAAAGAGAAAAACGACACCGGCAAGCCGGTGGCCATCATTGCCCACACCAAAAAGGGCGCGGGCATCGCCAGCATCGAAGGCGACTACCGCTGGCACTACGGCGCCATGGACGAAGGCAAATACAACGAATGCAAAGCCGCCCTGGCAGAATATTTTCAAGCACGCAAAGCAAGAGCTGAAAAGGAGGGCAAATAACTATGGCTGGTGGACTGACTTATACAGCTGTTGACTCAACGGCGTTGAGCACTGCGGAATACTACGGCAAGGCACTGTGCGAACTGGGCGCGGAGCACCCCGAAATCGTGGCGCTCACAGCAGACTTGGGCAAGAGCACCAAAATTGGCATGTTCGGCGACGCATTCCCCAACCGCTTTTTTAATGTGGGCATTGCCGAGCAAGGCATGTTCAGCATGGCGGCGGGCTTCGCCAAGGCGGGCTGCGTGCCTTTTGTGAGCACCTTCAGCGTCTTTGCGGCGCTGCGCGCAGCCGACCAGGTGCACGCGGATATCTGCTACCAAAAAGCCAACGTAAAAATCATTGCCACCCACGGCGGCACCAGCTTTGGCCAGGCGGGCAGCACCCACCACGCCATCGTCGATTTTGCGGTGGAGCGTTCTTTTCCTAACATGACCCTCATTTGCCCCGCCGACGGCATGGAAACCGTGAATGCCGTGCGCGCGGCCTACGAAACCCCCGGCCCGTTCTACATCCGCATCAACCGCGGCTTCGACCGTGTGGTGTACGAAAGCAGCGATTACGGATTCCAGCTTGGCAAAGCGCACGAAATCCGTTCCGGCACCGACGTGACCGTCATCGCCTGCGGTTCCACCGTGTTCCAGGCCGTGCAAGCCGCCGATTTTCTAAAGAATTCCGACAGTCTGCACGTGCGCGTGCTCAACATGCACACCGTTAAGCCCATCGACAAAGAAGCAATCCAAAAGGCCATCGCCGAAACTCGCCGTATTATCGTGGCCGAAGATCACAATGTACTGGGCGGTCTGGGCAGCGCCGTGGCCGAAGTAATCGCCGACTACGGCAAGGGTTGCGCCTTCCAGCGCCTGGGCTGGCAAGATACCTTCAGCACTATCGGCCTGCACGAGGATTTGATGAGCCTGGCCAAAATCGACTCCAACGGCATCATCGAAACCGTGCGCGAAGTGATGCACAAGGACTTTGAGCTTGATGACGACTGGGACGACGAGGTATAAGAATCTATATCTAAGCACGCGCGGTTCTTAACGCATGATTTCGGAAAGGGATGATTTTTAAGATGGATCAAGACACCCTGTTTAGCTACAAAATATTTCTCAACGCGGCGCTGCCACTGGTGAAGGTTATCGCCGGCGACATCCCGGGCTTGGCAAAAAAATTCGAGAAAACCCACATCGTGTACCAGGTGAGCGCCCTTGCTCCCGATGTGCCCGGCGGCAAGGTTGCCACCCACTTCACCGTCAATAACGGCGAGTGGAAGGTTTGCGCGGGCAAAGTGGCCACCAACGCCCAGGTGGAGTTGCAGTTCAAAAGCATCGACGCCTTTGTGGCCTTCTTCAAAGGAAAAATGAGCCCCGCCACCCTGCCCAAGATGATTGGCGCAGTCAGGCACACGGGCGCGTTTTTGGCCTTCATGCAGGTGCTGCTCAAAATGAGCAGCCTGCTGGGCGCCACCACCGCCCCCGAAGGCGAAGAAACCAAGGTGCTCCTGGTGAAGTGCTTCTTCTATTTGCTCAGCAGCGGCATCAGCACACTGAACAAAAACGGGCACCCCGAAATTCACGACTGGGCAGCCAAGAGCCCCGACCGCGTCTATTCCTGGGCGGTCAACGATTACCCCGAAGTTGCGGCCTACATCCGCGTCAAGGCGGGCAAAAGCCGGGCTGGCCGTGGCGAATACAAGCGCGCCATGCCCTTCTTCACCCTGCGCTTCAATTCCCTCGACAGCGCCCTGGGCATCCTGCTCGACACCGACGACATGATGGACGCCACCAAAGCCGGCCGCCTCATCATGGACGGCGCACCGGAATTCGGTGCCCAACTCGGCGACTACATGCTCAAAGTTGCCGCCTACGCCAAATAGCTCTTTTCTTACGAACAAGAGAATCGGGGCCGCTTCGCCGTGCTCTGGTATTCCCGTTGCGTTTTTAGCAACAACACAGCCTCTGCAATTATTTTGAGTCGCAGGGGCTGTGCTTTGTTGAAGCAATGCGCGGTGCGCGGGGTCCTCCGCCGCAACGCTGCAAGCATGATATCGCATGATGCGGCGTTTGTTGCAATGCACCGCAAAATAACCTGCGAAATATTCAAAAAAAGCTTGACATACGAAGCAAAATAGAGTATACTAAAGAGCATGGGGTTGCATTTGAACGAGATTGTGCGGCATGATTAGGGGTTAATTGGGCCACGTGTGCATTTGTTCGGGCAAATCCTTGCTATATTTGCGTTTCTTTCGTTTCGATATCGCAATTTATCCGGGTGTGGCGCAGTTGGTAGCGCGCTTGACTGGGGGTCAAGAGGCCGTGAGTTCAAGTCTCGCCACTCGGACCAAAAAGGCAGCGACAGGCGGGCAAGTCCTTGTAAATCAAGGCTTGTCCGTTTTCGCTTTTGTCGTTCCAGACGAGCCGGACAAACCCATTGGACAACAGACCAACGCTTGACTTTCCGTGATTTTTTCCGGGGTCAAGCGTCTATTTGCCCTACGCCAAATCATACCTATGAATTGGAAAGGGGCGGGTGAAATGGTAGCGACGAGACAAAAACTCACAGTCCAGCCCAAAGGGGGCATGACGCTGGAGGACGCGTTCGAGCAGTTTATCCAGAGCAAAACAGTCATGAACGTGGCTGGGGAAACCATCAAGCATTACCGCAACGTGTTCAGGTATTTCCTGGAGTTCTATGGCGCGGGGCGGCTGTGCGCCGATGTGCAGGAGAGGACGATTACGGAGTATCTGGTACATATCCGGCAGACCAAGCCCGGCCTTGCCACCAAGACAGTAAACACTTACGTCAAGGGGCTGAGGGCAATCTTCTACTTCATGATGGCGAGCGGATGGATGGATGAGTTCAAAATTACGCTCCCGCGTGTGGAGGAAACCATCAAGGAAACTTATAGCGATTTTGAAGTGCAACGGCTTATCAAGAAGCCGGACACAAAGGCTTGTAGCTTCGCTGAGTTCAGGAATTGGGCTATGGTTTGTTATTTTCTTGCTACAGGAAACCGCTTGAGTACCGCCCGGAGCCTGAAAATCAGCGACGTTGACTTGACCGCTGATGAAATCCTAATCAGGAAAACAAAAAACCGCAAACAGCAGATTATCCCCATGAGCAGCGAGCTAAAGGCGGTCATGCGGGAATACCTGGCCTATCGCAAAGGCGAGCCGGACGATTTTTTGTTTTGCAATTCTTACGGCGACCCCTTGAGCAAGGACGGCATGGAGGGCTGTATCATCCGCTATAACCACAGCCGGGGCGTTACCAAGACCAGCATACACCTATTTCGGCACACTTTCGCGAAAAACTGGATTATGAACGGCGGGGATATGTTTAGGCTGCAAAAAATCTTAGGCCATAGTACCCTTGATATGGTCAAGAATTATGTGGAAATTTACGGCGGGGACTTGAAAAAGGATTATGACCGATTTAGTTCACTCGACCAAGCCAAAGCCAGCGCGGAGCCGCAAGGCAGACAGAGCTTGAAGATGAGAAGTAGGTGATAGGATAGGTACGTCATGAAAGAAAACGCCCCCTCCTACCAGCCCATCCCCCGCGAGCGGCTTATTGCCGCCCGTCAAGCCGAATTCTCCTCGCTTTTGGTGGAATCCGCACGACCTACCGGGCGGCTCTGACGGGCCGGGCGTTGGAACGGCAGGACGCGGTAAGTTGCCGCGCCTCATCCCCGCT
>JAITBA010000139.1 GCA_031283835.1 Oscillospiraceae bacterium | reverse complement strand
GGCGGGGCGGGCCTGCGGCTGTTGGGGCTGCTCTTTTTGGGGAACCTGCTGTTTTCGACGCTTTCGGCCAAGCCGGGGCACAAAAACCATGCGCGGCTGCACGAATCGCAGCGCGGCACCATCGAAGGCTATTGCGCGGCAATGTGGAATTACTTTGAAACGTATTGCACCGAGGAGCACCACTTTCTTCCGCCCGATAACGTGCAGGAAACCCCCGTGTTCCGGGTGGCGGCGCGTTCTTCGCCCACCAACCTGGGGCTCTATCTTTTGTGCGTGCTGGCCGCGCGAGACCTGCGTTTGATTGACAGCGACGGCCTGGCTCTGCGCCTTGGCCGCACGCTTGCAAGCATTGACCAGCTCGAAACCTGGAACGGTCACCTGCTCAACTGGTACGACACCCGCACCCTGCGCCCGCTTGAGCCCCGCTATGTTTCTACCGTAGACAGCGGCAATTTTCTCGTGGCAATCCGCACCCTGCGCCGGGGGTTGGAGGAATATGCCCCCGAATGCCCGGCGCTGGCACCGTTGCTGCCCCGGCTGCAAGCGCTGGAGAAAGGCTGCGACCTGCGCGCGCTGTATCACCCAAGGCGGAAGTTGTTCCACATTGGCTTTGACCTGCAAACGCAAAAGCCCTCCCAGTCCTACTACGACCTGCTCATGAGCGAGGCGCGCATGACCAGTTGCTACGCCATTGCCACCGGGGCTGTGCCAAAAAAGCACTGGGGCGCGCTGGGGCGCACGCTGGCAAGGCAGGGGCGCTTTGCGGGCCCTGTTTCGTGGACAGGCACCATGTTTGAATATTTTATGCCCTATCTGTTTTTGCCCGCGCCCAAGGGCACGCTGGGATATGAGGCGCTGCGCTTTTGCCTCAATTGCCAGCGCGGACGGGCGGCCAAGGCGGCGCGCGGGCGGCAACTGCCCTGGGGCATTAGCGAAAGCGGGTTTTATGCCTTTGACGCGGAGCTAAATTACCAATACAAGGCCCACGGCGTGCAAAAGCTGGGGCTGCGCCGCGGCCTGGACGACGAATTGGTGCTGGCACCCTACGCTAGCTTTTTGGCCATGCCGCTGGCGCCCCGCAGCGCGCTGGCAAACCTCAAACGCTTTGCGCGCATGGAACTGCAGGGCAGCTGCGGGTTCTATGAGGCCGCCGATGCCACCCCGGCGCGGGCCTGCGGGCAAGATTATGCGGCGGTGCGCAGCTATATGGCGCACCACGTGGGCATGAGCCTGCTTGCGGCGCTAAACACACTGCAAAACGGCGTGCTGCAAAAGCGCTTTTTTTCCGATAGCGAAATGGCCCGCGTGCAGGATCTGCTACAAGAGCGCATCCCCGACCGGGGTGTTGTTTATCGCGATGTGGAATTGCGGGACGCGCCGCGCCCACGGGAGCGGGTGTCCTCCGCGAAGGAGTGCTTTGCCGCCGCCGACCCCGCCAACCCCAAAACACACCTGCTCACCAATGGCGAGTGGGGCTGCGTGCTGACGGATTGCGGCGCGGGGGCCGCGTTTTATCGCGGGGTGAGCATGCTGCGTCACAACCCCGACCTGCTGCGCCACCCCGGCGGCGTGCTGCCTTTGCTGCGGGAGCAGGGCCGGCCCCCGGTTTCTATCACGCCCGCGCCGCACGGCAACGCCCGCAAAACAAAGATCGAATTTAGCGCGGCGGAGGCGGTGTTTGCCGGGGAGGGCACGCAAGTCGCCGCAAGCATGCGGGTGCGGGTGCACCCCCGTCTGCCCGCCGAAGAGCGCCGCTTCACCCTAAAAAACACATCGAAGCAAACCGCCGCGGGCGCGCTTTGGGTCTATTTTGAGCCGTGGCTTGCGCCGCCCCAGACGACGCACCCCGCGTTTTCAAAATTATTTTTGAGAGACAGCTACGACGAAAGCACGGGGATCGCAACTTTTTTGCGCCGTCGTGCCGAAACCGGCGAAAGCCTGTGCCTTGCCGCCGGGATGACTACGGAGGCGACATGCGAACGGCTGCGCGAACGCGCGCTGCCCCGAGGCCTTCTCTTTGGCGCGGCACCCGTGACGGCACCCCAGACGGCGCGCCCCGCCGCGGGCGATTGCTGTGGGGCGTTCACGGTGGAATACACCTTGCAGGCGGGGGAAAGCCGGGCGTTTTCGTTGTGGCTGTGCGCGGGGATTTCGCGCATGGAGGCCTCACAGCGGCTGGCGCACTTGCGGGAGGAAAGCAACGGCAAGCGGCGCGGCACAGAAACAGGGGGGAAATCGCCTTTTAGAGACGGCGAAATGGCGGCGGCGCTGGCCAAACAGGTGCTACCGCGCCTGCTGTATTACACCCCCCTGGCACCGGCGCAAACGGCGGCCCGCAAAAACGCGGTGGCCCGGCGCAAAGCCCTGTGGCCGCTGGGCATTTCGGGCGAGGAACCGTATCTTTATCTGTCGCTGGCGGGGGAGGAGGAGGTTCCGTCGGTGCTGCCATGGCTGCGGCTGTGCCGTGTGCTGCGGGCGGCGGGCGTGCCCTGCGCGCTGGCCATCGGCTACCGCGAGGGCGGGGATTATAACACGCCCATGACGGCCGCGCTGCGCCAGGCTCTGGTTCGCGAGCGTTGCGCACACCTGCTGCAGGGAGGCATCTATCTGCTAAACCTCAACGGGGCGGACGCAAAAGCGACAGAAGCGCTGCCGGTCTATGCCGCGCACATTTGCGGCGGCGAAGGCGGCTGGCACCCGCGAGAATGCCCCGTCGCCCCGCCTTTGTGCCTGCAGGCCACAAACGCCGGGCCGGTTTGTGAACCGGAGACCGAAAAAGCCCTGCACACGGGCTGCGGCACATTTTTGCCGGGGCGCTTTGTGATAGAAAAACGGGAGGGGGCGCCCACGGTGCCGTGGAGCCATGTGCTGGCCAACCCCGCCTTCGGCACGCTGGTCAGCGACAGCGCCCTGGGCTGCACCTGGGCGGTGAACGCCCGCGAAAACAAGCTCACCCCGTGGGAAAACGACCCCTGCGGCGACAACCGCGGCGAGCTGCTGCTGCTAAAATTCGGCAACCAGGTTTTTGATTTGTGCCTGGGCGCCCGGTGCGAGCTGACACCTGCCGCCGTGCGCTGGCAAGGCGAAATTCATGGCCTGGCCTATGAAATCACGGCATGGGTGCCCGCAAAGGGGCTGTGCAAGCAGGTCGAAATCACCCTGCGCAACCAAACGGCGCGCACGCTCACGCCGGAATTAACGTACTACACCGAACCGGTGCTGGGCGTGGGCCGCGAGCCGCAATTGCCTCTGCTGGGCGAAGCGCTGCCAGACGGCTTGCTGCTGCACGCGCCCGACGCGGGCGTGCGTGGCTGCGCGGCGCTGCTGATGACCGGCGGCGCGGATATTCGGTGCGTGGACCGCGGCGCGTTTTGGCACGGGAACTGGCACGCGGGCGGCACGCTGCCCCAGGGCGACCCCTGTGCCGCTGTGGGGTGGCGGCTGCAAATTCCGCCCATGGCCGAGGCGGTGGCAACCTTTGCGCTCACCTGGGGCGCAAACCGCAACGCGGCCCTGTGCGCTCACCTTGTGGCCGTGAAGGAGGCCCCGCCCGCCAACACCCCGCTCCGGGTGCGCCTGCCCAACCCCGCTCTGTGCGCCATGGTCAACACATGGCTGCCGCACCAGATTCTCACCGCGCGTCTCTACGGCCGCACAGGGCATTACCAGTGCGGTGGGGCCTATGGCATGCGTGACCAACTGCAAGACGTGTCGGCCTTCTTCATGACACAGCCGGCCCTTGCAAGGCGGCAGATCGCCCGTTGTGCGGCGGCGCAGTTCCCCGAGGGCGACGCGATGCACTGGTGGCACCGGTTGCCCGGGCACGTCACCCGCGGCGTGCGCACCCGCTATGCCGACGACTATCTCTGGCTGCCCTATATCACGGCGGACTATTGCCTTGCCACCGGCGACACCGCCTTTCTCCGCGTCAAAATTCCTTTTCGGCAAGGCGCGCCCCTGGGACCCGAGGCGCACGAACGCTACGCGGGCTACCCGCTGGGCGGCGAACGGGCGACCCTCTGGGCGCACTGCACCCGCGCCCTCGACCGCGCCCTGGGCCTGCTGGGCCCCCACGGTTTGCCGCTGATACTGGGCGGCGACTGGAACGACAGCATGAACCGTGTTGGCGTTGCCGGCCGCGGCGAAAGCGTTTGGCTTGCCATGTTTTTGAGCGCCGCGCTTCGTAGGTTTTTGCGGTTATGCGTGCCGATGGGGGCACCCGCGCTTGAGGAAAAATACCGGCACGCGGCGGCGCGGCTAGACGAGCGCGTTGAAGCCCACGCCTGGGCGGGCGATCGTTATCTGCGGGCCTTTTGGGACGACGGCACGCCGTTGGGCGGCAAAGACGGCGCCCCCTGCGCCATCGACCTTCTCCCCCAGGCGTTTAGCATTCTGCGCACCGGCGACGCGGCCGAAGAGCCGCCCAACGCGGCGCGAATTCGCCAGGCGCTAGACAGCGCCGCGGAACGTTTGCTAGACAGGGAACACGGCATTCTGCGATTGCTGCGAGAGCCGTTTTTGGCGGCGCGGCAGGGGCGCAGAGCAGGCTATATCAACGATTATCCCCCCGGCGTGCGCGAAAACGGCGGGCAATACACCCACGCGGCCGTGTGGTTTGCCATGGCGCTGCTGCGCGCGGGCCGCACCGACGAGGCCTACGCGCTGCTGCGCATGCTCAACCCCGCCGATTTTTGCCAGGACGCCGGCCGCATGGCGCGCTACTGCGGCGAGCCCTATGCCCTGGCGGGCGACGTTTTGGGCGCGCCCGGCCGCGAAGGCCGTGCCGGCTGGACGCTCTACACCGGTTCTGCCGCGTGGTTTTGGCGCTGCGTGGTGGAGGAACTGCTGGGTGTGCGCATGGAAAACGGACAAATAAAAGCAGCCGGCCCACAGTACCCTGCGGGCTGGCACAAAGACGATATTGCGGTTTGGCTAGGGGATACGCAGGTAGTATAGCGGCAGCCTTTTGGGCGGTCACTTTTCTAGGGCGTGTTGACACTATCCGAAATATCCAGATTTTGAGCGGATTTTTTGCCGGGCAAGGCAATTTTTTTGCAGTCATACTTTCGTATTACAAAAAAAATTAACGCACAACGGCGGAAAATCCGCCAGCAGATGGGCGTTGAGCGTTAGTGTCAACACGCTCTAGTAGCCACTGGTGCGCCGGCGCAAAATTCCGCTCCGTCCAGGGGTAGCCTTCGAAGTGGCGAATCATCCACACATACATCATGGGGTAGCCCGGGGCGTTGACCTGCGGATGGTATTTGCCGCCCGGCACAGCGGCAAAGCTGCGGTCGCGAATCATATACGCCGCGTCGTCAAGAAAGCACGCGCCAAAGCCGTTGGGGTGGCCAAAGCGGTAGTAATACACCTCCGGGTGCGGGTGCATGTGGGGTGGGTAGGAACTCCAGCCGCCTTGCGGAATGAGGATTTCGCCGCAGACCATGTTGCTGTAGGGCGCGTTTTCGATGTCGAAAAACGTGCGCACGGTGCGCTGCGCTTTGCCTTCGAATTGCCCCTGGCCAAAGGTTTCGCACCGGGTGTTTTTTGTGGTATAAAGCACGGGGTCAAAAGTGCGTTCGTTTGCGGTGCGCTGCACCAAAATTTCGCTGTCGCTTTCGGCACGGAGACGCACCGGCGTGCCGCGGCACACATGCAGGCAATACGCCGGGTCGCCGAGGGGGCCGCGCCGGGCGGCTGTTACGTCGCGGTTGCCCCATTGATAAGAAACGCTGCCTTCAATCAGCAAAATAGCCATTTCTTCTTTGGGGTGCAACAACGCAAAGTCCTCCCCTTGTTTTTTGCGAAGCACCGTAATGTTTTGCAGCATATGGGGGTATAAATCCGTGGTGTTGGTCAGCGGCATTACGCCGTGCTCGTCAAATGACGGGTACCCAAATTCGTCGTTGCTTTGGCACGCCATTGCGGCTCCCCTCAAATTCTTATATAATTTCCGCAATTTTCACCGGCTTGCCGGTTTTGGCGCTCCTGGTGGCGGCAATGCCAATCCGCACAGCCTCCAGGCCGTCCCGCGCGGTTACGGGCACGGGTGTGTCGTTCACCACGGCGTCGATGAATTCCGTCACTTCCGTGGCATAG
>JAITBA010000125.1 GCA_031283835.1 Oscillospiraceae bacterium | reverse complement strand
CCATGTCGCCTTCCAGCAAATGGTGGCGGTGGCGCGCGCATCAATCCCCGCGGCGAGGCTGCCGGCGAAGTTTGAACTGTAGGAATTGTTCGCCGCTGTTGCCGAAAGCCCGGTGGCATTGAAGGCCGCGCAATTCGCGCTTGGCCCCGTGCCGCCGTTTTCGATTTTGATATTGGTTGCGCCCTGCATAGAAAAAGAAACGGTCCCCGTGCCGCTCGCGCCCGTGCTTCTTGTCACAGCGCCGCCATTCGCATAGCTGCTGAACGTGCTCATTGCGCCGGAAGTCGTAAGGGCAAGATAAATCGTTTCGGGCACAACAAAGTTGATGTCCGGCGCCGACTTGATGGGCACCACGCCCGGGTCTTTATAACCGTTCACCGCTGCGTTGAGCTCCTGCGCCATGGTGGTTTCGGTCGTGGTCACGCTGCCCAGTTGGTCAACGGCGCTCTGCAGCTTGCTATCAAGAGCCGCCAGGTTGCTGCCGTAGAACTCGATGGGCACACTGATAGCGTCACGCACAGCCTTGCGCAGCGCGGCCTTGTTGCTCTTGATTATGGTAAGGTTAAACGACAGATAGTGTTCGAGGTTGCCATAATTGCCCAAAAAAACGTTGCGCCCAATCTCCAGGTAGCTCCAAAAGCCCTTGGTTTCGGTGCTGGTGTTGCTGGCGCTCAGGCCTAAGTGCAAGGAACCGCTGCCCGAAGCGGGGTTTGTCGTGCGCCAATAAAACCCCCGGCCACCGCCGCCGCTCAGGCCCGCAATCTTTGTGCCGGATGGGAATTCGATACGGGAATTATCGCGGAAACCATCGTGCGTTTCATCTGCATCGGTGAGCACATGGGCGCCAATCAGGCCCGGCACCTGGTTCAGGTTGTCGAACCGGCTCACATCCACCGTGAACACGCCTGTAGTGCCGCCCACGTTAAGGTGCAGGTCGCCATTGTCGCCGCTGTGGCTGTCAATCCGCGCATAGCCAATGCCGCCGCCGCTCGTGAGATAGCGTTCGTTTGGCCAAGCGCTGCCGTCGGCGTTGCCGCTAATCAGCTGTGCGCGCAGCGTGTCGTTCGGGCCATAGGTTCCTTGCGCGTTGGGCGTATATTTGCTGTTGCCGGTCGAAACGCTGCCGCTCACGGAATGCACGCCCATCAAAAACAGGCCGTCGCTGTGATAATAGGTCGGGCTCAAGCCATAGTACGTGTTGGTGCTGGCCGCCGCACCCACCACATTGAGCGTAGGCGCCTGCACATAGCTATAGCCGCGGCAGGTGTAGACGGCGCCCTCATAAGTGAACTCCAGCGTCCAGGTGATGCGTGTGCCCGTGCCGGCACTAAGGCTGCTGCCCAGCGTGCCGCCCGAAAACGAAGCCGCCAGGCTGTTGGAGCTAGGGCCAAACCCACTGGTGTTGCCAAAACTTGCGCCGCTCACCTTCAGCGTAATGCTTGTGGCGCCGGCCATGCTGAAGTATACCTTGCCCGTGTCGCTGGCGTTTGCTTCACGCACGCCGTCAATGCCCACATTGCCATAGTACCGCATGCTATTCATGCTGTTTGAGGCGTTTGGCGCCAGCCAGATCGTGTCGGGCACACTAAAATTGACCGCCGGAAAATCGCCCACCGGCACTTTGGCAAGCCCTGCCTGCGCAACGAGGCTTGTGCTCACCTGCACCCCCACAAACAACCCCGCCAACATCGCGGCGCACAGCAGCAAGCTAAACGTCCGCTTTGCAAATGATGTCTTATGTGTTTTTTTCATAACAAGCCCTCCTAAGCTTATCGCAAACCCGGTCAAAATAAAAAAATCCTCCATGATATCATTATATTACAATCAGAGGAAAAAGTCAAGCAAAAACAAAAGTTATTTTATAAAACAGGGACTAATCCAAAAAAATTCTTTGTCCGGTCAAGTCAAAAAAATCCCACTTGCTTTTTGCGGCAGCCGGTGTTATAATAAAAGTAATCAGTCATTTATGATATTCACTTATAAAAGGAGCTTGCCATGCTGCTGGCTGTGGACGCGGGAAACACCAACCTGACCCTGGGGGTTTATCAAGAGGGCGCACTGTGCTTTCAGGGGCGGCTTTGCACCGACCGCCGCCTGACCGCCGACCAGCTGGCCATTCAGTTCACAGAGCTGTTTCGGCTCAACAACGCCGACCCTGCTCGCTGCCGCGACGCGGTGATTGCCAGCGTGGTGTCGGAGCTCACGGGGGTGCTGGCGCGCGCCGCGCAAAAGCTCACAGGGCAGGAACCCCTTGTGCTGGCCCCGGGAATTAAAACCGGGCTGAATATTAAAATCGACAACCCCGCGCAGTTGGGCGCCGACATCATCGCCACGGCGGTGGCCGCCAAGGCTCTCTATCCCCTGCCCTGCCTGGTGGTGGATTTGGGCACGGCCACAAAAATCAGCGCTTTGGCGGCCGATGGCAGCTTTTTGGGGGGCATTATCTCGGCAGGGCTGGCTATTTCGCTGGAAGCCCTGGCGGCCTGCACCTCCATGCTGCCACGGGTGGCGTTTCAGGCGCCGCCCCGGGCCATTGGCACCAACACGGTGGATTCTATGCAGTCCGGCTCGGTGTTTGGCACCGCCGCCATGATTGACGGCATGCTGGCGCGCATGGAGCGGGAACTGGGCACGCCCGCCACGGTGGTAGCCACCGGCGGC
Organism: Oscillospiraceae bacterium; assembly: GCA_031283835.1. Taxonomy (GTDB): domain Bacteria; phylum Bacillota; class Clostridia; order Oscillospirales; family Acutalibacteraceae; genus WRMQ01. The sequence goes on along the minus strand of JAITBA010000125.1, from coordinate 1,405 downwards.
TTTTCGGGCGATATCATTGCCCACTGCGCGCGCAAAATTGTGCACGACGACACCCTCGCGTTGCGCGGTCTGCACGAAATTTATCGCAAAAACAGGCCCTGACCTCGCATTTATTGGCCCATGCCAATACAAATATACGCGCTGTATCTGACAACGGAACAGCAGCAAGGAGGATCTCCATGGCAAACCAAGCAAACACATCCAAAACACGCGCGCGCATCCTGGGGCTCACGCAGCTAGCGCTGCTCACGGCCATCACCGTCATCCTGCAATTGCTCAGCGGCTACTTCAAAATCGGGATATTCCAGTTCGCGCTGGTGCTGGTGCCCATTGTGGTGGGCGGGGCAGTGCTGGGGCCGCTGGCGGGCGGCTGGCTGGGCCTTGTGTTCAGCGCGGTGGTGCTGCTCAACGGCGACACCGCACTCTTTTGGGCTGTTAACATCCCCGGCACCGTGATCACCGTTTTGGCCAAGGGCGTTGGCGCCGGGCTTGCCGCCGGCGGGGTGCATCGCCTGCTGCGCGCGCGTAGCCCGCTGGTCGCAACCATTCTGGCCGCCGCCGCCGCACCCATCGCCAACACCTGCGTTTTCATTCTGGGCTGCTATGTCTTTTTTGTGCCCACCCTCACCAAATGGGCCAATGGCCAGTCAATCACCAGCTACATCTTTTTGACCCTCATCGGTGTGAACTTCTTCGTCGAACTGCTTTCCACCCTGCTGCTCAGCGGTGCCATTGTGCGCATTGTGCAAGCCCGCCAGCACCGACGCTAGTGCGCCGGGGTTGCTCCACAGAATAAAAAATAAGGCCTCTGCAAAAAAATCAGCAGGGGCCCCATTTTTTATTCTATTGCAGGTTCTTTTATGGCGAAGCGACGGCGTCTGCCGCGGGCGCGGGTGTTTTTTCGGCAAAGACGGTGAACATGGTGACGAGCAGCAGGTAGGGGAGCGGCACGAACACGCCGGGGTTCACAAGAGACATCATCTCGAGCGCAAGCCACGAAAGCAGCAGCGTCCAATGGAAGTTGGTGCGGCTGCGCAAAAACACGCGCACACGCGTCACGTACTGGTATAGGTAGGCCGCGACACCCACGCACCCAAGGCTGCCGATAATTTGCAGCGGCGCGCAGTGGTACCAGCATAGGGCAAATTCCCGGGAGGGATGCACGTCGCGGTTGCCCATGTAGCCGATGCCGGTGCCAAAAAACGGGTGCGCCAAAAAGTCCTCCACCGCCCGGCGATACAGCAATATACGCGCTTCTTGCTTGAACAGGGTTTCGAGCAGCCGCTGGATGGTGGGCCAAAAAAACGCGAACAGCTTGGGGATGGCCACCACAAGCAGCGCCGCACAAAGCGCGGCAACACTGATATATAGTAGGCGGCGCTTTTTGTCGCTAAAAAACAGGAAC
>JAITBA010000109.1 GCA_031283835.1 Oscillospiraceae bacterium | reverse complement strand
CGCAACCGTGTTTGACCTGTGTGCGGGCACGGGCTGCGTGGGGCTGTGCATTGCGCGCCACTGCCCCCGGGCGCGGGTGCATTTGCTGGAACTGAGCGGCGATGCGCTGCCGTATCTGCAAAAAAACGCGGAACCCTATGCGAACGCGCAGGTACGGCACGAAGATATCTTGCGATTTTGCACCAAAAACCTGCAGTGCCAATTGATCGTGAGCAATCCGCCCTACATTGCGTCGGGCGAAATTGCGACATTGAGCAAAGAAGTGCGGCGCGAACCGCGCATGGCCCTGGAGGGCGGCGAGGATGGGCTCGACTTTTATCGCGCGATTGCGGCGCGATGGTTGCCTGTGCTGGCCTCCGGCGGCATGCTGGCGCTGGAGTGCGGCGACGGTCAAGCAGAGCAAATCGCGGCGCTTTTGGCAATGCACGGCGCCCAAACGCCAAAAATCCTGCGGGATTATCATGGCGTGCAGCGAATTGTGACCGCAAGGGCTTGACTTTATTTGCAATTTTATGGTATGATAGATTGCGTAGAAGGGCGTGGCGCAAATTGCCCACCGCAGGTGTGCTCACCGCAGGTGTAGTAAGAAGAGAGGGCTTGTGTTTATGATTTGGCAATTGCTTTTGGGTTTTGTTAGCGGAAATGTGAGCGACGCCAAAATGGCACAGCTGCTGCTGCAATTTGCGGCAACGGTGTTCGTGGTGGCGCTCTGCCTGCCCGCGCACGAATTTGCACATGCCTGGGCAGCCAAAAAGCTGGGCGACAACACCGCGTTCATGCATGGGCGGCTCACACTAAACCCGGCAAAGCACCTGGATGTGATGGGCACGCTGATGGTGCTGGTGGTGGGCTTCGGCTACGCAAAGCCCGTGCCGGTCAACCCGCGCAACTTTCGGAACCGCAAGAAGGGCATGGCGCTCACCGCGGCGGCAGGGCCGCTGGCAAACCTCCTGTTGGCGGTTGTGCTGATGTTTATTGGCCAGTTGCTTGGCGCGTTGTATTCATTATTTTTTGCGGGCAGCGTTGCGCCGGACCTGATGGACCTGATTTGGGAATTTTTTGCGATGGCTTCAAGCATCAATGTGGCGCTGATGTTGTTCAATTTAATCCCCGTGCCGCCGCTAGATGGTTCGCGTATATTGGACATGCTGCTACCCGCGAGAGCGTCGCTGTTTTTGGCACGCTACGAGCGCTGGCTATATATTGGCGTGCTGGCAATGGTGTTCTTTTGGCCAACGCCCCTCAACTGGCTGGCAGGCCTTGTGTCGCAGGGGATTTATGCCCTCACGGGGTTGCCGTTTTTTTGGGTGGAGGGCATAATCTGACATGGAAGCGTTGCAATATAAGCTCGACGCCTTTGAGGGGCCGATGGATTTGCTGCTGCACCTGGTGAGCCAGCGCAAGGTGCAGATTGAACAGGTACCGATTTATTCGCTGATTGCGCAGTACCTGGAAATCATGGAGCAGCTGAAGAACGCCGCGCTAGAAGTGGAGGCGGAGTTCCTTGAAATGGCGGCGCGGCTGGTGCTAATCAAAACCACGGCGCTGCTGCCCAAACACAAAGAAGAAGAAGAAGACCCAGCCGAAACGTTGCGACGGGAGTTATTGGATTATCGTGATTGCCAGCTGCTGGCAGGGCAATTGCGCGGCTGCGCGGTTGGGTTCAATTATCTTGCGCGGCCTGCGCAGGCGGTGCCGCCCGATTATACCTACCGGCACACGCACAAGCCCCGGGATCTATTTGGGGCGTACCTGGCGGCCATTGGCAAGGGCAAGCGGCGGTTGCCGCCCCCGGTAGAAGCTTTTTCGGGCATTATTGCCCAAACAATTGTCGCGGTGGCGTCGCGCTACCATTTTTTGCTCAATCGGCTGCGCAGCCTGCAAAAGGCGCCCATGGTGCGGTTGCTGGAGGAATCCGGTTCTCGCAGCGAAATGGTGGCGACGTTTTTGGCGGTGCTGGCGCTGGTGAAGGCCAAGCGCGTGACGGCTTATGGCGGCGGCACGGGTGCGGTGCTGGAATTGCAAACCCGGGAGGAGATGTGGCGCGAACTTGAATCCGAATGAGTTGCTGGCCGCGGCGGAAGCGGTGCTGTTTGCGGCGGGTGAGCCGCTGGAGATCACGCGGCTGGCCCAGTCGCTCGAAATTGAGCCGGAGGACGCGGCGGAGCTGACGGACGCTTTGGCCGCCTCGCTCGAACGCCGGGGCGGGGGAATCTGCCTGCGGCGCATGGACGGCAAGGCGCAACTGTGCACCCGCCCGGAATTTGGCACAGCGGTGCGTGCCGCCCTTGAAATGAAGCAGAACACACCGCTTTCGGCTGCCGCGTTCGAGGTGCTGGCCGTGGCGGCCTATCACCAGCCGGTGACAAAAGCCTACATCGAACAGGTGCGCGGGGTGGATTGCAATCATGTGGTCAACAGTCTGTGCCAAAAGCGCCTGCTGGAGGAAAAGGGTCGGCTCGATTTGCCTGGTCGCCCGCTGATTTATGGCACCACCGAGGAATTTTTGAAGTGCTTTTGCATGGAAAGCCTGGAGGAGCTGCCGCAGCTGCCGGAAACATTTTCTTAAAAAAATGCGCAAACAAAAACGCTAACGCGTGCAAAAAGTCTTTTTATAGCAGTTCCATTGTGGAAAGATCAGGGAGGGTACATGATCGGTCTTGCAATTTTTTTGGGGATCGTCGCGTTGCTGCTGGGCCTGCTGGCCGTGCCGGTGGCAGTGCAATTTCAATACGTCAACAGCGTTGCTTTGCGCGTGCGTTGGCTGTTTTTGCGGTTCCCCATCATCCCCGGCAACAAAAAAAAGCCCAACAAAAAA
>JAITBA010000097.1 GCA_031283835.1 Oscillospiraceae bacterium | reverse complement strand
AGTATTTATTGTACTCTGGCTATTTAATGTACTCTGACCGGGTAGGCGGGAGTACTATGCGCCGCCAGACTGGTAGCACATCACGCCCAAATCTTTCTTCGCCACTTTGAGCGTTTGTGGATGACAGCCAGTAACCCCGCACACCGCCGTTTCCAACTCCGCAGAGGGCATAGGCTCGCCGCCCTCCAACAGCAGCAGAATTTCGGTCTTAACCGAATCCCTTTTCTCCGCCGGTCGCCCTTTGTTGTTTTTCTTGGTGAATAAATCTTCTGCGAAGATATTTGGGTCCACGCCGTCCCAGCGAAAACCGTCGCGGAGTTCAAAGAGCAAGGCGGGCGGGTCGGATTCGACATAGTTGTTTTTGCTGACGCATAGGGCGCGTTGCGAAGTCGGCTTGCCTGAAGCGTCTTTCAGCCGTCCGAGCGTCCATAGTGTACGGAAAATCCCGGCAATGGCGTAACTGCCGATTGAGTATGACGTGCTATCCCCGCTGTTGCCTTGCGCGGCGTATTTCGAAATGTGCATTATCACGACAACAGCGGTATTGTACTGGCGGGAAAGGATTTGCAAAGGTTGTAACGTTGCCGTAATCGCGCCCATATCGTTACAGCTTGCGCCGCCGATGAAATGTTGCAAAGTGTCGATTATGCACAGCACAGGGCGAGTTTGCGCAAACAAATCAAGCATTTCCGGCGAGCCTATTTGCGGCAGACTGCCCTCCGGCGCGAACGCAATTTTGGAGAGGTTCGCGCCGCGTGACGCAAGGCGTTCTTTCAGTCGTTCCGGCGCGTCATCGCCGGATAAGTACAGCACGTTACCAAGCGGCAACTCGGCTACATCGTTCTCGTCCGCCGTGCTTTGAACGATACCGCCGACGCTCGTCTGCGCGGCGAGTTCACACATCAACCACGTCTTGCCGTCGCCGGGTATGCCCTGAACGCCGTTCAGTTCGCCCCGCACGAACACGTTCGGATAGAACCATTCGAGCGGCTTATCAGGAACGCCGCTCGCCCAGTTTGGCGAGATTTCGCAGCGGTTGCCACTGTGATTTGAGTTGTGTTATCCATTATCGTGTCACCTCTTTGGTATGGTTTTTCTGCGGGAACAGCGTTCTAACGAACGCCAGTAACTGCTGCGGGAACTTGCGGATTGCGTCAAGGTATGGCTTCACTTCTTCCAACAAACGATTGTAATTTTGCTTGTAGGAATCACGGTCACGGGCGACAGCGCCATAGCTGTTTGTCCAATTCGTCTTGCCGTTTCTTCGATTGGTTCAACTGCTCCTGCATTGTGAGGGACTTCTTCGCCCATTTTTTCAACTTCGCCGTATCGTCCACGGTGAAGTGAGTGCCGGGAACAAGCGGTATGCTATGCCCCATTGCGTCAATCTCAGCGATTGTGGCTTTCACCTTTTCCCTGACGGAGATTTTAGCGTCGAGCTTCTCAATCTGCTTTTCCTTTTTCTCCGCCCGTGTTTCAAGCGCGTCAAGCGCTTTTTGCTGTTCGGCAGCGGCGGCGGTCAGTTCGGCAAGGCGCTGTTCTTCCTGCTGAACCTTGTACTCCGTCACGCTCAAATGCTCCCGTGTCGAACCAACCTCGCCGCGCTCGAAGCCCTCAAAGCCCGCCGCCCTCATTTGTTCAAAATAGCGGTCTTGCAGGAGGGAGTAGGAATTGACCGTTACCACTTTTCCCTCGCGTTCGGTCGGAACCCGAATCGGCCATTTTTTACTGTGACTGACCTGCGGAATCCGCTCCTTGACAGTACCGATGAGCGACTTGTCTTTCGTCCGCTTCGACCACAGCACGTCTTTCATAACAACCGGGACATACACAACGTGCAGGTGATAATGATACACATCGCGCCCGTATTGCTCCGACAACGCCTTGTTGCGTTCGTCAGCGTGTAGAACAGCGGAGAGGATATATTCCTCGCCGACCTCTTTGACCGCTATGCGGTAGGCTTCCTCGTAGAATTTTTTGGCGAACTCATAACCGCCGTTGCGCTCAAAATAATCGGTATTGACATCGAACACCAATTCCGCGAAAACCTTAGCGTCCGCCCTAAGACCTTTCTCGACAATCGCACCCTCCGCGAGAAGACGATTATAGGTTTCGGCGTAGGTTTCCGCCGTGCCGCCGGGGGAAAGATTTTGCCGATAGTGGACGTTGAGATGTTCGCGTTCCGGGCAAATATCGCCGTTGCCGTACTCGGCATTTTTACGTTCGTTGTGGCGTTCGCGGACGGCAAATCCGCCGCGCGTGTAGCCTTGCTTATGCTTTCATTATCACACGTAAGTATTATTATGTTAATAAAAAACGCGAAAACCTTCCGTATTTTCAAGGAATTTTCACGTTTTTACCGACTAAACGCCTTGTTATGGAAGAATGTTTTGCTGCGAGTTCATCCATTGATTCAGCTCGCTGTGAATAGGGTCAAAAAATTTGAAAAAACCGCTTGACAAATCGCCCAATCTCGGCTATAATATATTGTGTTGCAGATGGGCCTGTAGCTCAGCTGGGAGAGCGTTCGGTTCGCATCCGAGAGGTCGTGGGTTCGAATCCCTTCAGGTCCACCACACCGCGCACAGCCGAACTTTTTTCGTTGTGCGCAATGTATTTGTGTTTAGGATTCGTCACAATGACGAGTGATAACGCAAGAAAAGCCCTCTGTTTCGTTGGAGTTCAACAAAGCAGAGAGCTTTTTCTTTGGTTCGTACGCGCGGAAAGGTCTTGTGCGGTTTTGTCGCGTGTTTATTCCGTCTCATCCTCGGCGGTGTATTCGTCGTAGTCCCCCGCTTCCGGCGCAGCGTCTTCTGTAGCTTTTGGCACCGCAAAGCCTCCGCGCTACAACTGATAAAAATTAAGAAAGTAGGAGCAAAAAATGGAAAACAACATCCAAAAGGAAAAACTCCCCGGCACGGCACTGAGCCGTTACAGGAAGAAAACATATGCAACATTTTGCACACTCGTCCGATACGACGACCCCTTACACGACAAAATCAAGGCATATGACGGCAACTTAAGCGAGCTTATCCGCAACCTGCTTGCCAAATATCTAGACGAAAATAGCGACACATGAGCATTTACGATCGCAAATGCCAGGCCTGCGGGGAGTCGTTTCGGGGCGGCCCCCGCGCTTGGTACTGCCCAACCTGCCGCGAATCCCGCCACCGCGCAGCGGATGCACGCGCCAAGGCCCGCGCAAAATCCGGCTTTTCCGCCCATTTGCGCTTTGCCGCACTGAGTGCCTCCTTGATAATGTCTGTCAAAGTCTGTGCACTGAACTGCCCTCTGTATCGCTCCGGGACAAGCCGCATCAAGGATTTGGTAGGTCGTGGATTGAAATAGACCGGCTATGCGTTCCACACGAGCATAAACAATTCCCGGGCGCGCGCAAAGTGGCCAGCCAGCCACAGCCAGCCAAACAGCGCTTCCAGCCCGGTGGCCAGGGCATATTCTTCCCGGGTGCAGCTCCCGGGCGCATGCCTCGGCTTGGCGTTTTGGCCTCGGCGCAACACGGCGGCTTCTTCTGACGAAAGCAAGGGAGCGATTTTTTGCGCGGCACATGCCTGCTCCCGCGCGTTCACCCGCCGCGTGCTTTCGGCGTGCAGCTTGCGAGCCGGGCGGTTCGCTTCGCGCAGCAGCGTTTCGCGGGCAAGCAAATCATAGACGCTGTCGCCCAAAAAGGCCAGCGAAAGCGGCGAATAAGTCTGCATGCCAAAACCTTCTTGTTTATTATCGCACATAGTCAAATTCAAAATCATAGATGGAAACCGTGTCGCCTTCCTGAATTCCTTGCGCCTCAAGGGCGTCGAGAATGCCGCTGGAGAGCAGCACGCGCTGAAAGTATTGCAAAGACTCGTAGTCGTCAATGTCGCTGTGCTGCAAAATGCGCAGCAGCCACGGGGCTTCGACGCAATAGACCCCCTCTTCCACCGTCACCTCAAAGTGCTCCCCTTCTTTTGGCTTTTCCTCCACCGGCACCGGGTCCGGCTCATAACGAAGCACCGGCGGCAGCGTGCGCAACAGCTTTTGCACAGCAAGAATCAACGGTTGTGTGCCCTCGTGAATTGGCGCGCAAATTTCATGATATACATAGCCCGCGCCGGTGAAATACGCGCGCAGACGTGCCAGCTGCTCCGGCGTTGCCAGGTCGATTTTGTTGGCGGCCACAATTTGCGGGCGCTCAACCAGGTTGGGCAGATATTTTGCCAGCTCACGATTGATCATCGCAAAATCATCCAGTGGGTCGCGGCCCTCGCTGCCCGCCGCGTCAAGAATATGCACCAGCATGCGGCAACGCTCCACATGGCGCAAAAAGTCGTGGCCCAAACCCACGCCCTCACTGGCGCCTTCAATCAGGCCGGGGATGTCCGCTATCACAAACGACGTTTCGGGATCTAGCGTGACAACGCCCAACACAGGAGTGATGGTCGTAAAGTGATAATCGCCCACAATGGGTTTGGCCTGGCTCACCACCGAAAGAAAACTGCTCTTGCCCACATTGGGGAAGCCCAACAGGCCCACGTCCGCCAGAAGTTTGAGCTCCAGCGTAACCTCCAGCGCCTCGCCGGGGATGCCGGGCTTGGCGAAACGGGGCGCCTGCCGCGTGGGGGTGGCAAAGTGGCTGTTGCCCCAACCGCCGCGCCCCCCCTGCGCAATGCAAATCGGCGCATCGCCCGAAACATCGGCTAGCAGGCGGCCGGTTTCGGCATTTTTTACGAGTGTGCCGCGCGGTACCCGCAACGTGAGATCTTCGCCTTTTTTGCCGCTGCGCCGCCCCGCCTCGCCCTTGCCGCCGCTTTGCGCATAGTATTTGCGCTTGTAGCGGAAATCGGACAGGGTAGAAAGCTGGTCGTCGGCCAGCAAAAAGACGCTGCCGCCCCGGCCCCCATCACCGCCCGAAGGGCCGCCCGAAGCCACATATTTTTCGCGGTGAAAAGCGACGCACCCGTCGCCTCCCGCCCCGGCGCTCAGATGGATTTTTGCGGTATCAACAAACATATTTGACCCTTGCTATTGTAGTATTTGTGTGTTTTTTGTGATAGAAAATTATGCCCAGCGCTGCCACAGCCAGCCCAGCAGCAGCCACTTGAGCGCCCACTGCGCAATCGGGGGCCAAGAAGCCCAAAACGGCGCATTGGGTTCCGCCGCGCCGGCGTTTGCGTCTGTGCCGGGGTTCTCGCCGGTGTTTGCGCGGCCGCCAGTGCTTGTTGGCGGCTCTTTAATAAACATTTGCGCCCAATAGAGCGTGTCATTTTTCTCAAAGACCCCCACGCCCAAATGGGTGTAATCGCCCAGAATGTTTTTGCGATGATCAGCCGAAAGCATCCAGCCTTTCACTACCTGGGCGGGGCTTGCCTGCCCATAAGCGAGGTTTTCGCCGCACGCAATATAGTGCGTCATCTGCACCAAACCCACCTCTTCCAACACCGTGAAGCAGTCGCTGCCATTGGGGCGGGTGTGGCTCCACACAACAGAGGCTTCTTTTGCGCGTTTTTGGGCGGCGCTGTGGAGTGTGGCGATGGTGCCCGCCACGGCAGGCAACCCGGCGGCGGCGCGCTCCACGTTCACCAAGCGCAGCACCTCGGCGGCAAAGCCCGTGGTGTTTGTGGCCGCGCTTGCAGGCAAAACAAGGGCCGCCGTCAGCAGCACGGCGCACAAAACCAACGATACAATGCGTTTTTTCATACAAAAAAGACCCCTTTTCACAAAAATTCTTCGATATAACAGGGTGACGTTTTCATTCGATGGACATGGAAGGGCACGCGTTCAAGCGCGTCCCGGCCACGTGACCCGCCAAAAACTCATAGAACGCCTGTGCGCCAATCATGGCGGCGTTGTCGCCGCACCAAGCCGGTGCCGGCAGAACCAACTGCACGCCCGCGGCGGCGCAGCGCTGCGCAATTTCGTGCCGCAACATAGAATTTGCGCTCACGCCGCCGGCCAACGCCAAGCGTCGGGCACCAAAATCGCGCGCCGCCCGCAAAAAGCGCTCGCAAAGATAATCGGCCACAGCAAACTGAAAGGACGCGGCAAAGTCCTTTGCCGCAGCGCCTTCAACGCTGGTAAGCCGCAGCTTTTGCAGCTGGTTCAGCGCTGCGGTTTTGAGCCCGGAAAAGCTGAAATCATAGGGCGCGCCCTCCACTTTGGGCCGTGGAAACTGAAACGCGCGCGGGTCGCCTCCTTGTGCCAGTTTGTCGAGGTGCACCCCCCCGGGGTAGGGCAGCCCCAGCACCCGCGCGGTTTTGTCGAGGGCTTCGCCCGCCGCGTCGTCGCGGGTGCGGCCCACCACGCGGAACACCGTATAATCCGGCACCTCCACAATGTGGGTGTGCCCGCCCGAAACAACCAGGCACAAAAACGGCGGCGCGAGTTCTTTGTGGGTGAGGTAGTTGGCCGCGATGTGCCCGCGCAGATGATGCACCGCAACCAGCGGCTTTTGCGCCGCGAAGGCCAACCCCTTGGCAAAATTGACCCCCGTCAATAGCGCGCCCACCAACCCCGGCGCATGTGTCACGGCCACGACGTCAATGCTTTCGATTGTTTGCCCCGCTTGCTCCAAGGCCTGCGCCGCCACGGCGCTAACAGCTTCCACATGCATACGGGAGGCAATCTCGGGCACCACGCCGCCATAGACCTTGTGCGCTTCAATCTGGCTGGCCACCACGCTGCTCAACGCGTGCTGCCCGTCTGCCACCACGGCGGCAGCGGTTTCGTCGCAGGAGGATTCGATGGCAAGAATGTTCATAATCAATGGATTTCCAATGTCATTAAGATAGCGTCTTCCTTCGGCTGTTCATAAAAACCCTTGCGGCGGCCCGTTTCGGCATATCCCCTGGCAAGATAAAGCGCGCGGGCCGAGGCATTGCTTTCGCGGACTTCCAAGTGTACTTTTTGGCTGCCCCGCAGCAGGGCGTTGGTTTCGGCCTGGGCTAGCAGCGCGCCGCCAATACCCCGCCGCCAATGCCCGGGCCACACCGCCAGGTCGTCGATAAACGCTTCCCCGGCCACCTCGTCCACGCTGATAAACCCCACAAGTTCGCCGCCCAGCAGCGCCGAAAGAAAACAGGTCTTGTGATTGGGCGATTCGTTGCAAAACCTCTTGCGCAGTGTGCTTTCGCTGCACGGCGGATGGAAAACTTCCCGCTCCAACGCGGCAATGGCCGGCAAATGCGCGTCTTCTGTTTGGCAAATGTGCGCAGGGTTTTTTAGCCCGGCATAAAGCGCGGGCATGGCTTGCACAATCTGCCCGGTACATGCGCGGTATTCCGTCAACGAACCCCCGAAGGGGTCGGCAATGCCGCCGCCCAGCACCCGCAATTTTTTCCATGGCACAAAAGGCGCCAACTGCCGGGCATGTGCCGCCGCAAGGCAAACCACCCGGTCGCTTTCTTCCACCAGCGCGGGCGTCAGTTGCCTGCTTGCGTGCGCCGAAAGATCGACCCCAAAAATGGGTGCCAAAATTTGCATTGCGCCGCTGGCAGGGTTGCCCTGCGCCGCGGAAAGCCCCGCGCTGTGCGCCGTGTGCGCCGGGTATCTTTTTGCAAACACCGCCGCCGCAAAAGGGCTGCGGCAGGTGTTGCCTGTGCAAACAAATAAAATTCTGATGCCGTATCCCCCTCCTCACACCTGCGGCCCTCACACCTGCGGTGAGCACAC
>JAITBA010000096.1 GCA_031283835.1 Oscillospiraceae bacterium | reverse complement strand
TCTTCCGATCTCCTTCGTGTCGGGATAAAGAACCGCGTCGGGTACGTTTTCGATAATTTTGTTGCGCGCGCGCAGCAGGTCATACATCGTCTTGCCATAGGCCACACTAAAGCGGGCATAGTCGTCTGTGCGCACAAAATCCGCGCCCACAATGGCCCGCAGTGCATCGAGTTGCGCCGCCGTGAGCTTGAGCGGGAGATCGAACTTGACTTCGTCCAGCCCCAAGTCTTGCGTGTAGGACTCGAACTGCGCCTCGTCGATGCCAAAGCGGCCAAGAATATCGCGGAACAGACCCTCGCGCGGGGCTTTGATTTTCTCCGGCGCGCCCCATTTGAACACGGAGCGGTAGGATTTTGACGGGATTTCGCCCTGGAACCATTGCGGCTCATAGCCTTTGTAAGGTTTTGACATGGTAATGCTCCTTGCTTATTTTTATTTTTGGCTGCTGTTTTTGTTCAAAAACGCAGGTGCCGGGGTTTTGTTTTTTGGGTAGGGTGAAACCGATTGCTTTGCTTACGGCTCAGTCCTCCCGGCAGTCGCACGCGGCAACAATGCTGCCTTCGCACAGGGGGGGCAGGTTGGCGATAACATCGCCGCAGCGCACCGGGTGGGTGACTTGCAGGCCTGCCAGCAGACGCGCAACAGCCCGCACCCGTGCCTTGGGGATATCGCGGTCGGTGCGCACGGGCAGCAGGGGCAGGGACGCAAAGGCTGTGCGCACAGTGCCTGTGACTGTGCGGCGGGGATCTGTTAGCTCTGCCTGGGCAAAAGCAACGCCGCGCTTGCAGGCATTGCCGCGCACAACAACCGCGCCGTCCCGCGTTTCGGCTTCGAGCTTGCAGCCCGTGGGGCAGCTGATGCAAATAAGCTCTGTCATGCAAGCACCTCCAGTTCCAAGGTGATTTCGTCGCCTTCGCGCAGGTTTTCCCGCGATAAATCCAGCACGATGCGCTCCATTTCGGGCGGGCGCAGGGTTTGATAATTTTTGCGCAGCAGCACAACGCCGTTGCACCGCACGTTGAGCCTGGTTTTGCCCAGCTCTTGCCGGGCGCGGAAAAACAGCACGGTTTTGCGCAAGTCGTCGTCGAGGGAGATCCGCTGCGGCACGGCATAGAGGATTTTTTCGTCTGGCACAATTGCCGCCAGATTTTGTGTGGTTTGTTTAATCGGCACACCGTTCGTGTCGTGTTTTGCGTTGTGCAGGGCAAAAGTGGCAGCCTTGCGGCCCGCCGCGCCGCCGCTTTCGCTCACGTAATCCACCAAGTCGTTCACATGGGCCGCGTTGCCGCAGCAAAAAATACCGGGTTTTTCGGTCATGCCGTTTTGGTCAACGGCAGGGCCGCTGGTGGCGGGCACAAGGGGGAGGCCGATGCTCTCGGCCAGTTCGTTTTCGGGGATGAGCCCCACGGATAGGATCAGCCCGTCACAGGGGATCATTTCTTCGGTGCCGGGGATGGGGCGCATGGTGTCGTCGGTTTGGGCAACCTCCACGGCGGTGAGCCGGTCTTCGCCAAAGCAACGTGTGACTGTTTTGTGCAAATGCAGCGGAATATCAAAATCGCGCAGGCACTGCGCAAGATTGCGGGGCAGGCCGCTGGGTGTGCCTTTGGCCTCAAAAACACCCAGCACCCGCGCGCCCTCAAGGGTGAGCCGCCGCGCCATAATCAAGCCAATATCGCCCGAACCAAGGACGACACAGCGCCGCGCAGGCAGCTGCCCCAGCCGGTTTACGTAGTACTGCGCCGCGCCCGCCGTGAGCACGCCCGCGGGGCGTGTGCCGTGAATGGCCACTTGCCGAGCCGTGCGCTCGCGGCAGCCGGTGGCCAGCACCACGCTTTTGGCCAGCACATTCTGCACGCCGTCCGCCTGCGTGAGCATCAACTGCCACCCCAGCGCGTGGGCGCGCAGCGACGTGACAAAGCACGATGTTTTTGTGGTGATATTGCTAGCCTGCACCGCGTTTAAGTCGCGCTGGGCATATTCTGGGCCGGTGAGCTTTTCATTGTAGCGCACCAGGCCAAAGCCGTCGTGTACGCATTGTTTTAATATGCCGCCCAGACGATCTTCCCGCTCAACAAGCAGCACCTGCACCCCCATTTTTTCGGCCTCAAGAGCGGCCGCAAGCCCGGCCGGGCCGCCGCCGATGACGGCAACATCAACATGTTTCATGCCGGGTCACCTCCCTTAAGCAGCAATTCTTTTGTGCTGCCCAGCAACACTTCGCTGCCCGGGCCGCCTTTGCACACCTGCTCCAAAGGGATATCCAGCTCCTTGGAGATGATTTGCGCCACCAGCGGGCCGCAAAAACCGCCTTGGCAGCGGCCCATGCCCGGGCGCACCCGGCGCTTCACGCCATCCACGCTGGTGCAGGGGAGCGGACGGTGCAGCGCGGCCACAATTTCGCCTCGGGTCACCTGCTCGCAGCGGCACAGCACCACGCCAAAGTCTGGGTTTTGCCGGATGAGCGCACGGCGCGTTTTTTCGTCCGCTCTTGCTGTGCAAGGGATTGGCTTGCGCACGGGGTTAAAATTTTCGCGTAGGGCGGCATCGCCCAGGTCTTCCGCCGCCCACAGGGCAATGGTTTCGGCCAGGGCGGGGGCCGCCGTGAGCCCCGGCGATTGGATACCCGCCGCATGGAGGATGTTTTTGGTATAAAGCCCCCGGCGCACAACAAAGTCTTCCTCAAAGGTGGCGGCGCGCACACCGGTGAAGTAGGTGATAATCTGCCCCTGGCTAAGGTTGCCGCTGGTGGCCGCCTGCTTGCGGAACGTGGCCTCGATGCTGCCGCGTTGTGTGCTAAAGTCTTCTTTTAGGGGGGTTTCGGCGGCGTCGGGGCCAATGAGCAGGTTGTTGTGCACCGTGCGAATAATGCCGCCGCCCTTGGTGTGGGCCCCCTTTGAAGAGCCCGTGAACAGGGTGGACGCATGCTGCCGGGCCACGCGGTTGCTCGTTTTTTTGTCGCAGATGGCGTTGGTGCCGCGACGCGGATGAATCGAGAAGAAACGATCTTGTGCCAGCGCGGCAACGTCTTCGGCGAAGGCGCCCGCGGCGTTAATCACAATCTTGGGCCTGAGGACACCGCGATTTGTTTGCACCGAAACGATTTGACCGTCGCGCACCTCCATGCCCAGCACGGCGGTTTGCAGCG
The DNA here is from genome assembly GCA_031283835.1 of Oscillospiraceae bacterium. GTDB lineage: Bacteria > Bacillota > Clostridia > Oscillospirales > Acutalibacteraceae > WRMQ01. The sequence continues at coordinate 478 of JAITBA010000096.1, read as the reverse complement.
ACACCTGCGCGCCGTTTTCGATGGCGTTTTCGGCGTAGGCAATGGTTAAATTATAGGGGCACACGCTGCCCGCGGTGGGAAAGAACAGCGCCCCGCCCAAATCGGGGTGCAAATGGGGTTCCCGCGCAAAGAGCTTTCCACGCGTAAGCACCCGCACGGGGATGCCCATCCAATGCTTCCAATAAAGGGTGATTAGCCGCAGCAACGCCACAGGGAACCATTTTGGGAAGCACAGGGTTTGCCCGCCCCGGCGAAAGCGTACGCCAAGTTCGGTGCAAACGGTTTTGTAGAGTTCGTTGCCCCGCAGGTTATAGAGATATTTTTCGCTGCCCCGGCGCAGGTCGATGCCGGGGTGCACCATGCCGTCGTTGCGCGAAGACGCGTGCAGCGCCACATCATGCTCTTTTTCTATTAAGAGCACACTGTGTTTGTAGCGCGTGAGCTCCCGGGCAATGGCACAGCCCACCACGCCCCCGCC
>JAITBA010000079.1 GCA_031283835.1 Oscillospiraceae bacterium | reverse complement strand
TAACATATCATGTCGGTTTTGTCAAGGGGGTTTCCTCAAAATTTTTGCCGCAAAAAACACCCGTGCCAAACGCGGAGTCGCCATGCCACCGCTCTTTTTATTCCTACAAAAAAACCTTTGCCCCCGCAAAAAACACCCGTTCCCCCGCGGGCGAAACCACAAGGCCTTCCACGCCCTTGGCCAGCAGCAGCCGTTCTGTTTGCGGCGCAAGAGGGTACACCACGCCGTTTTGCAGCAGATGCTCTTCGGCCAACAGGCAGGCGCGGGCAGCTTGTTCGGGCGTGCCCGTCTGCGCTTTTGCCGCACCCAGCAGCGCGGCAAACACCTTCGATTGGTAGCGCGCCGCCATGCCGCCGCTCATGCCCTCCAGCGCCTGGGGCGCAAACGAGCTTTCGGCCCGCAGCGATGTGATCGCCACATCATAGTCCCCGCTTTGCAATCGCGCGGCAAGGGCCGCCGGTTCCAGCGGCTCCACACGGGCTTTGATCGCCAGGCCAAACACCTGCTGCCATTGCTGCAGCATGCGTTGCAGCAGTTTTTCGTTTTCCGGCGTGCACAGCAAATCCAGCTGCAACGCGTCGCCGCCCGCCTGCAGCAATTGCGCGGCCCGGGCCGGGTCGTGGGCAATTTTTTGCGGTTCCCCCGCAAGAGCGCGCAGCGGCACACTGCCAATTTGCGCGCAGGGCGGCAGCACCCCCTCCACCGTCGGGAGCCCCAGCGCCGCCGTGTCCAGCGCCGCATAAAGCGCCTGCCGCAGCTTTGTGTTTTGCAGCGGCGCGCGTCCGCAGTTGCTCACCAAGCACAGTGTGCTGTTTTGCAGCAGAATATCGTTTTCGTTGGCGGCATAGCCCGCCGCGCGCAACACTTCCTCGGCCACGGGGGCCGCGCTGTAGCCATCGCTCTCGCCCAGAAGGCGCAGACGTTGGGCAGGGTCGGGCTGCACGCGCAGGTGCACCGCGGCAGGCAACACCGGTTGCGCCCCCGCGTATACCGTGTTTTTGCGAAGACGCACAACCAGGTCCTCCTGGCTAAAAAGAAAGAACGGTCCGTTGCACGGCAGATATTCCGGTGCCAGCCCATACCGCCCCTTGCACGCGTTAAAGTAAGCCTCGTTGCAGGGCATCGCCACGCTTTGCGCCAGCGTCGCTAGGTCAAAAATGCGCCCCTCCGCGCCCGTTGTTTCAAGCGTGAGCACCAGCGTAAAATCGTCCGCCGCGCGCACCCCCAGGGTTTCGGGCTTTTGTTTGCCGCCGGCAATGGCCTGCGCGTTTCGAATCCCAAACAGCACGTCGGCCCCCGGCGCATGGCTCCCCGGGTCCACCGCCCGCCGCAACCCAAACACAAAATCCGCCGCCGTCACCGGGCCATAGGCAAAATCCCCCGCCTTCACCCGCTCCTTATATTCCGCGTCATAAAGCGCCGCCCCCAGCACCTCCCGCGCGTTGGGCGGCAGCCGCCACCGCGCGTCTTTGCGCAGATAAAACGTAATCGTCTTCCCATCCGCCGAAGCCTCCCACCGTTCCGCCGCGCCGGGCGTGGGGTTTCCTTGCGCGTCCAGGCGCACAAGGCCCTCCATGCAGTTTTCGAGCACCAAAAACGCCGCCGCGCCTTCGGCCACAACAGGGTCAAGCCGCCGTGGCGCCGTGGCAAGCGGGTAGCTGATCGTCGCCCCCGCCCCTGTTTTTTGCCCGCAGCCCGCCGCCGCGCAAAGCAACGCCAGCGCCGCCGCGCATGCGGCCCCGGCACGCAGCAACCCATTGCATTGGTTCCTCACACGAATCCCACCTGTTACAATCAAATTATAGCCTTAGGGAACTGTTGTCGCGCGATGTCCCCCGCAGCGTCGCCGCGTTGCGCAAGCGACTAAAACGCAACTGCCTGCGTTCGGCACCCGCGACGCGTTCGCCTTGTGCCCCGCGTCATTTCTCTTCAGAAGAAAGTAAGTCGGGCCGTTTTTGCCGTGTGCGTTCCAGCATTTGTGTTTGCCGCCATTGTTCTTGCAGCGCGTGGTTGCCGTTCAGCAGCACATCGGGCACGGCGCGGCCCTCCCACACGGCGGGGCGGGTGTAGTGCGGCTGCTCCAGCGAGCCGTTCCAGTGGCTTTCGCCCATGAAGGCGGCGTCGGCCTTGAGCACGCCGGGCAGCAGCCGGGCAATGCAGTCGCTCAACACCAGCGCGGGCAGTTCGCCCCCGGTGAGCACATAATCCCCAATCGAAATCTCTTCGTCCACCAGCGCTTCCAGCACCCGCTCATCCACGCCTTCATAATGTCCGCACAGCAGCACCAGGTTGTCCATCCTCGAAAGCGCCAGCGCCCGTTGCTGCGTGAGCGTTTTTCCCTGGGGGCTCAAATAGACAAAATGCGGCCGCGCGCCCCATTCCGCACACACCGCGCGGAAGCAATCCGCAATCGGCTGGCACTGCATCACCATGCCCAGCCCGCCGCCAAAGGGCGCGTCGTCTGTGCGGCGGTGTTTGTCGGCGCTATAATCCCTGATGTTGCGGGCATGAATCTCCACCAGCCCCAGCGCCCGCGCCCGCCCCAAAATGCTGTAGCCCAGCACCGCCTCGCACTGTTCGGGAAAAAGTGTCAGAATTTCGATTTTCATGCGGCTCCCAAGCGCTAGCGCCTGTTGAACGATTCGAATACCATCAACACGCCCTAGTTCCAAACGCAAAATTTCTTTTTATTAAATCATTATAATGCCTTCCGCAAAAAAAGTCAACCCCGCATTTGTTCCCGATTTTCCGGCTTCAAAAGGGCCTTCAAAAAAATATTTGAAAAAAACAAAAATAACAGTTGACAAATTGTGAAAAATGCGGTATGCTTAACAAGCAGGTGTTCTGTAGCGCAAGCAAGCAACCCATGCCGGTGTTAAGGCGGTGACGGTTTTGGCAAAGCCCCTTGGCGCGCTGGGCGCGCAAACCGACGAAGCCCTTGCGGCCCTGGTGCAACAAGGCGAGCAAAGCACCGAAGCCTTCGCGTTGCTGCTGCAACACACCCTGCCCCTCATCCGCGCACGGGCCAACGCCTTTGCGGGCCGCGTCGGCGGCGACGCACACGAAGATCTTTTGCAAGAAGGCCTGCTGGGTTTTTTGGGCGCGGTTTCCAGCTACAAACCGGGGCACGGCGCGCGGTTTCGCACCTATTGCGCCGTCTGCGTCAACAACCGCATCGTTTCCGCTCTGCGCAGCGGCCTCAAAAACGCCCGTTTTGCGGCGGTGTCTCTCAAGGAGGAGGACCTGCCCCCCAACGCGGCGGCCGAAGACCCGCAAGACATCTTTCTTGCCATGGAGACCACGCGTCGCATGATGGAAGTGCTTCACGGCCAGCTCACCCCGCTCGAGAAAGGCTCGATGGAGGGCTACCTTGCCGGGGAACACTACGACGAGATTGCCCGGCAGCTGGGCACCAACGCCAAAGCCGTCAATAACGCCTTGCAGCGTGTGCGGCGCAAGCTCAAAGAATTCCTTTAACGCTCATTCGCTCTTTTAGCATAAACAATGCGGCGGCAACGCAGATAACGGTGCAAATCCGTTCGGGAGCAGTAAAAAATTTTTTCTAAGCGAGGTAGATCAGCACATGTTCGAAGACAAAACACTCATCTGCAAGGATTGCGGCAACGAATTCATTTTCACCGCTGGTGAACAAGAATTCTACGCAGAGAAAGGGTTCGAGAACGAGCCCAGCCGCTGCAAAGAATGCCGTGAAAACCGCAAGCGCGGTGGCAACCGCGGTGAACGCGAAACGTTCGAAGCCACCTGCGCGCAATGCGGCGGCATTGCCCGCCTTCCTTTCCGTCCCCGTGAAGACGGTCGCCCCGTGTATTGCAGCGACTGCTTTGCGCGGCAAAAGGAGAATGGATAAATTTTTGGGTGAGGGTTTTGCACGTTCAGTTTAGATAAGCCTTGCTTATTTAAATGAAAGTCCCCAAGCAAAAAATGGATCCAATCGCGCCTTCGGCCTTTGGGCTGGGGGCGTGTGTTTTTACGTTACGCAGCAAAGCGGGTTGGCCCCGCGCCCGCAAAAAGCAATTGACATTTTGGCGTGCATGCTGTATAATCATTTTATATATGCTATATATTCTATAGAGGAGATGGAATTCCCGATGGACGACCCCGGTCCGGACTTACACATTCTTTGGCGGCTCCTGCTGCTGTTTGGCCTGATTCTTATTAACGCGTTTTTTGCCATGAGCGAAATCGCGGTCATTTCTCTTAACGACACAAAAATTGAGCGCATGGCAAATGAGGGCAACCGGCGCGCCCGGCGCATTCGCAAGCTCACCGCCAACACCACGCGCTTTCTTTCCATGATCCAAATCGGTGTCACTCTGGCGGGGTTTTTGGCGTCCGCCGCCGCTGCCGATTCCTTTGGCTTGCCCCTGCGCCGCCTGCTGGAGCCTCATATGCCCGCGCAATGGCACGGCCTGGTGGGTGCCGCCGTCACCTTCTGCATCACACTCCTAATCTCCTACCTCACCCTCGTGCTGGGCGAGCTTGCCCCCAAGCGCATCGCCCTGCGTTACCCCGAAAAAATCTCCCTGCGGGTAGCGGGGGTTTTGGGGCTGTGCGCCGTGTTTTTGCGGCCGCTGGTGTGGGTGGTTTCGTCCTCGGCCAACAGCCTGCTGCGCCTTATCGGCATTGACCCCAACGCCGACGACGAAGCCGTCACCGAGGAAGAAATCCGCATGCTGGTTGATGCCGGCGGCGAAAAAGGTGTCATCGAAGAAGCCCAACAAGAAATGATCAACAACATTTTCGAATTTGACGACATCGACGTGGCCGATATTATGACCCACCGCACCAACATCATCGGCGTCGAAGTTGGCGACCCCATCAAAAAAGTGGTTCGTGTCGCCATCGAAGAAGGCTGCTCCCGCATCCCGGTCTACGAAGAAGATATCGACAGCATCATCGGCGTGGCCTACGCAAAAGATCTGCTGCCCTACGTTGGCACGGCCCTGCCCGACGACAAAACCGTGCGCGACCTCATGCGCGCCGCCCATTCCGTGCCCGAAACCAAGCGCTGCGGCGAGCTCTTCAAAGAAATGACCGCCAACCATGTCCAAATCGCCATCGTTGTCGACGAATATGGCGGCACCGCCGGCCTTGTCACCCTCGAAGACGTGCTCGAAAGCATCGTAGGCAGCATCCAGGATGAATACGACAACGAAGCCGACGAAATTGCCCGCATCGACGAAAACTCCTTCCGGCTCGACGGCATGACGGACGTGGACGAAATCGAAGAGCTTACCGGCGCGGCCCTCCCCGAGGGCGATTATAACACGGTGGCCGGTTTCGTCATCAGCAAACTCGGCTACCTCCCCAAGCCCGGCGAAACCCCCGTCATTCGCTATGGCAACC